>CAYGPA010000250.1:0-8111 GCA_964351535.1 uncultured Planctomycetaceae bacterium | reverse complement strand
AGCAGGTCCTCGTCCGCCGGGGACTTGATGTCCACGAGGTGCTTGCCGTGGATCAGGATCTGGAGGCTTCGGCCGCGACCGTTGTTCTCGGACTTGAGGATGGCGCGATGCGCTCCGTACTCCACCAGCTCGGCGTCGTCACCCATCATCGCGGGGTTGGCGAAGGCCATGCCGAGCATGTTGACCATCGGCGAGTTGGCCGTGACCGTCACGCGGATCTCGTCGCGCGAATCGGTCTGGCGGTAGGACTGCTCGACCATGTTGCCGATCGCCATGCCCATGGCGGCCATCATCGGGTTGGCCTGGTCCTGGTTCTTCGGCTTCTGGATCGCCCAGCCCGCGGGCGCGGCCGGCAGGGCCGCGCGGATCGCCTCGGCGCGTTTCGCGGTCGCGAGGCTCAGGGCGTCGTTGAGGTGCGCGATGCACCCGGCGTAATCGGCGGCTTCCCACGCCTTCTGGGCGCTCTCCATCGTCGACGGGAAGTCGGCTTCCTCCTTCGGCTTGACGCGCTTCTGCGCAGCCGGGGTGAAGGCGAAGGAGAGGGCGAGGACGGGCACGATGAGCAGTAGCAGCAGGTTCTTCATGGTCAACTCCAGACGGATACGATCGGATCCTCCCGCCACGCTTTCCGCGAGAAAACGGGTCGGAAGGCCGGCCACGATAGCGGCCCGGGCTCGCCGTGCCGGTCGAGCCGCGAGAAAACGGGCCCGGACCAGCCCGAAGTATCCATGAGCACGCAGCCGGCAGGCTGCTGCGGGGCCGGCGTCCGCAAAGCACCAGCAGGCACCGAGTTGAGCCGGTCCGATCTACGCGTCGTGAAGGGTCCGGGCTGGTCTTCCGGGGGATTCGCGGTCCCGCCCTCCAGTCGGGCCGCGCGCCGAGCCGATGCAGGTTCGACCCGCCCGCACCAGGCGTCGCGGGCCCGCGGAGATCCCCATGAGCGAACTGGCGCAACTCCAGAAGCACCGTCGCGAAGAGCTCGTGGCGCGTTTGACCTCGCCCGAGTCCGGAGACTTCGAGGGTCTCGTCATCCAGGTCGGGGTCGAGAGCGTCGTCGTCGAGTTCCCGCGCTCCGCGGCTCCGACGCTCCCCCTGGCGCAGCTCTTCCACGTGGCCTTCACGGGCGCCGGGCTCGAGCTCCCGGTCGAGGTCCCCGCGACGATCGTTCGCCGGGACGAGAATCCCCTGAGCCGCAGCTACCGACTGGCGCTCGACCCGGCGGCCGGCGTCGAGCTGCACCGCGCCTTCCTCGGGCGCCGCGTGCCGCGCGTGCGGCCGGAGCAGAGCTTCGCCGTCGAGATCCGCAGTCCCGTCGGCGACGACACCTTCCGCGGGCGCGTACACGACATCTCGAGCGCGGGCGTGTCGATCGTCGTCGACTCCGCGGACGAGCAGAACCTCTACCGCCTGGGAGCCGTGCGCCTGTGCTTCTCGCTGCCGGGGGATCAGGACTCGCTCGTGTTCACGGGGATGATCCGACACCGTCGCTTCGAGGACGGCGAGATCCGCTACGGCATCGAGTTCTACCGCGACCGCAGCGCCGACTTCGACGCCAACATCCTGCGCGTCGGCCACTGGGTCGACGAGCAGGGGCCGAGCGATGCTCCCGACGCGGGCGCGGATCCGATCAGTCGCCGGGCCAGCTGAAGAGGCGCGCGCCCGGACTCTGCGCGCGGACGACCCCGGCTTCCGCATCCAGGAGCTCGGACCAGCGGCGGTCCACCGCGGCGCGGCGCGCGAGGCCGAAGGCCAGGTTCAGGAAGATCGCGTGGTGCCCGCGCTCGGAGGTCAAGAGGCTCTTGTAGAGCGCCGCGACCTCGGGCGGCGCCGACTCGCACGCGACGATGCGCTCGAAGCGCTCCGCCGAGCGCGCCTCGATCAGCGCCGCGACCAGCAGCCGGTCGACGAGCTCCTCCGGCCCGCTGCCGAGCCGCACGTGGCCGCGCAGGTCGTTGGCGTACGCGTTGGTGTGGACCTTCGGCAGCTCGCCGCCGCGCTGCCGCAGGAGCCGCGTGACCTGCACCAGGTGCAGCGTCTCGTCGCGCGCGACGCGCGCCAGGCCGTCCACCCACGCGCCGGCGGGCCGGCCCTCCGGGAAGCGCTGCAGCAGCTCCAGGGCGTTGCTCGCGGCCTTCTTCTCGAGGTGTGCATGGTCGCCCAGCAGCGCCAGCTCGTCGGCCAGCGCCTCGCGCGCCCACGACGCGGGCGTGGCGGCGCGCAGCGGGGACGCGGCGGTCGTTCCGGCGGCCAAGGTCACTCGTCCCGCTTCAGGTCGAGCGAGGCCGAGTTGATGCAGAAGCGCTGACCGCCCGGCCCCGGCCCGTCGGGGAACACGTGTCCCAGGTGTCCGCCGCAGCGGCTGCACGTCACCTCCGTCCGCACCATGCCGTGGGTCGTGTCCGTGTGCGTCTCGACGGCGGCGACGTCGGCCGGCTCGACGAAGCTGGGCCAGCCGGAGCCCGAGTCGTACTTCGCGTCCGACGCGAAGAGCTCCTGGCCACAGCCCGCGCAGCGGTAGGTGCCCCGGCTCTTCTCGTCGTGGTACACGCCGGTGAAGGCGCGCTCGGTGCCCTTCTGCCGCAGGATCTGGTACTGCTCCGGCGTGAGCTCGGCGCGCCATTCCTCGTCGGTCTTCTCGATCTTCTCGGTCATGTCGTGCTCCGGTTCGTCGCCTTGCGGGCGGTGCCGCGGTACAGGTAGCTGGCGTAGCTCGGCCCCTTCATCGTGAACTCCTCGACGTCCTCGAGCTCGAGCGGAGACGCGCGCACCAGCTCGTCGATGCGGCGGTCGAGGTGGCAGCCGCCGAAGAGCCGCTTCTGCAGCGGGTTCAGGCGTCCCTGCCAGCGCGCGACCTTCGCGTCGCGCGACAGGCCGTGCTCGAGGAAGCGCAGCGTCCCCCCGGGCCGCAGGACGCGGGCGACCTCGCGCAGCGCCGCCGCGATGTCGGGGATCGTGCACAGCGTCCACGTCGAGACGACCGTGTCCACCGACTCGTCCGCGACCGGGATCGAGGCGCCGTCCAGGCCCGTGAAGGTCACCGGGAAGGGGCTCTGCGCGACGCGCTCCGCGCTGAGCTTGCGCGCCACGTGCGAGGGCTCGAGCGCCAGCAGCTCGGTCACGCCGGGCGGGTAGTGCGGGAGGTTCAGGCCGGCGCCGAAGCCCAGCTCCAGCACCCGCCCGGACACGGAGCGCAGGGCCGCCTCGCGCTGCTCGCCGAAGGTCTCCCCGGACATGCCCCAGCTCACGGCGCGCGGCAGGATGTGGTCGGCCCAGAGACCCATGGCCGCATTGTAGGCTCGGTGGGTCGCGTCTCCATCGGCCCCGCGCCCTCCCGGAGGGGGCCGAGACCCCCGCAACGAGCTCGGCTCGTCTAGAATCGGACGCTGGCCCCCCCCATCGACGAACAACGAGAAGAAGACGACACCATGACGAACGAGTGGAAGAGGCAGGGCGCGCTGCTGCGCGGGACGGTTCGGATCGCGGCGTGCTCCGGAGCGCTCCTGGCCGGGCTGGCCGGCGCTCAGACGGCCACGGAGACGACGCGGGTCGCGCCGACGAACCCCGAGGCCGACGGCCGCTTCGGCTCCGCCGCCGACCTCGACGCCGACACGCTGCTGGTCGGCGCACCGCGCGGGAACGGGGACACCGGCGCGGCCTACGTGTTCGTGCGCAACGGCAACGCCTGGGACTTCCAGGCGCAGCTCGTGCCGACCGGGGCGCCCGCCCAGGCCTGGTTCGGCGGCTCGGTCGCGATCGAGGGCGACACCGCGGTCGTCGGCGCGCGCCGCGACTTCGACTCCACGGCGATGATCCAGCCGGGGCGCGTGTACGTGTTCGACCGCACCGGGACGACCTGGACCGAGACGCAGGTGCTCGAGGCCTCCGACGCCATGGACACCGACTGGTTCGGCCAGTCGGTCGACATCTCCGGCAACACCATCGCCATCGGCTCGAACTTCAACATGGCGAGCGTCGGATTCGGCGCGGGCGCGGCCTACGTCTTCGTGAACGGCGGCACGAGCTGGACCGAGGAGGCCAAGCTGATCGCCAGCGACTCGACCTCCGGCGACTTCTTCGGCTGGGACGTGGCGGTCGACGGAGACACGATCGTCGTCGGCTCGGAGTTCGACGACGACAACGGCGCCGAGTCCGGCTCGGCCTACGTGTTCACGCGCACCGGGATCGTCTGGACCGAGCGGACCAAGCTCGCGCCCATGATGGGCGCGGCGGCCGACGACCAGTTCGGCGTGTCCGTCGACATCGACTCCGGCACGATCGCCGTGGGCGCGGTCGAGGCCCCGTTCATGGCGCCGTGCTGCACGGGCTCGGTCTACGTGTTCACGGGCAGCGGTGCGACCTGGACGCAGGAGGCCAAGCTGCAGCCCGCGGCCGGCGGCGCCGAGGATCTCTTCGGCGGCTCCCTGCAGCTCGACGGCGACTCCCTCGTGATCGGCGCGGTTCGCAACGACTCGATGGGCACGGACTCGGGTGCGGCGTACCTGTTCTCGCGCTCGGGGACGACCTGGTCGCAGGACCTCGAGCTGCGCGGCAGCAACGCGCTCACCGGCGACTTCCTCGGCAACGGCGCCGCGCTCTCCGGCGGCTACGTCGTGGCCGGCAGCCCCTACGCCGACCAGCCGGGCTTCGCGGACGCCGGCGCGGCCTACGTGTACGACACGAACTCCGACAGCGCGACCTACTGCCAGGGCAAGCTGAACTCGGTCGGCTGCGTGCCGTTCATCAACGCGACCGGCACCGCCAGCGCGACCTCCAGCCTGTCCTTCGCCGTGCGCGCCAACGACGTCGTGCCGTCCGAGGCCGGCATCCTGCTGTACAGCTTCAAGAAGTCGAACCTCGACTTCCACGGCGGCAAGCTGTGCGTCAAGACGCCCTTCACGCGCACGCCCGCCAAGACCGGCAAGAACCCCGGCGGCGGCTGCTCCGGCTGGACCATCACGCGCAACTTCAACAACACGATCCAGTCCGGCAACGACCCGCTCCTGACCGCCGGCCAGACCGTGCGCGCCCAGTGGCGCCAGCGCGACCCGGCCGACACGTTCGGCTTCGGCGACGGCCTGACCAACGGTATCCAGTTCACGATCACGCCCTAGGCTCCTCATCCAGGCGCGCAGGCCCCTTCGGGGCGTGCGAAGCCTTCTTCGACGACCGCGTTGCTCGTCCCCTCGCCGGACGGGCAACGCGTGATCTTTGTTGCCCCCTTTCCCGCCACGAGTCTCGAGAGCTTCGGTATGCCCATGTCCCTGCGCCTGATCTGCCTCCTTTCCTGCTTGCTGTCCCTGGTCCTCACCCCGCCGGCTCGTTGCGATGCGGCCAGCGACGTCGCGGCGGCGAACTCGCACCTGAAGCGCGCCGAGGCCAACCTCCAGCTCGTCGAGGGCAGCATCGGTCACCTCACCAAGCCGCCCACGGGCTCGGCCGCCAAGCTCTCGAAGATGCGCCTGGACCAGGCCTTCGGAGACATCGAACCGGCGGGCAAGCTGCTGAGCGCGCTGGGCGGCAAGGGCGCAGGCGTGGCCGAGGCGACGGCGCGCTACAACGCGGCCGTCCAGCTCCACCAGCGGCTCGGAGCCATCCTGAGCGGCGAGACGCCCGAACCCGAACCGGAGCCCGTGCCGGACCCGAGACCCGAACCCGGCCCGCAGCCCGAGCCCGATCCGAAACCGAAGCCGAAGCCGAAGCCGAAGCCCGAGGAGCAGGAGGCCGCCAAGGGCGAGCCCGAGGCTCCGAAGACCGTCAAGCTCGGCTACCCGCACGCGGACAACTTCAAGAACACGCTGTTCACGCTGCGGCGCGTCGAGGCGGACACCGCCGGGCTCGTGAAGCTCCTGGAGGAGCTGCGCGTCGTCGAGGATCCGCTCGGCATCGACCACCGCACGAGCGCGCGTGCCATGGCGACGATCCAGGAGACTCGCCGACAGGCCGGGTTCGTCCGCGACGGCCTCGCGAAGATCCCGGCCAACGGAGAGGGCGTCGCGGAGGCCGTGCAGCGCCTCGTGAACGCCGACGCGAGCCTGGCGGTGGCGCAGAGCTTCTTCGAGCCGCTGGACGCGCAGCTCAGGGAGCTCGTGAACCCGGCGAACTACCCCGAGTTCGACCAGGACGTGAAGCGCCTGCGCGAGCTCGCCAGCGGGTACGCGAACTCCGACTACCTGTTCCGCGAGCAGCGCGCCCAGGCCGCGGAGCTCCTGGGCCAGGGGGAGGCCGCGAAGGCGGAGTGCATCCGCATCGCGCAGGCCTACGCCCGCTTGCTGGAGCAGCAGACCGACCAGGGCAAGCGCCTGGAGGCCGCGGGCAACGGCTTCCTGAGCTCCTACGAGGGGTTCCTGGCGGCCGCCGAGCAGCAGAAGGCCTCGCTGCCCGCCGACATCCGCAAGGACCTCGCGGAGGCCGACCGCATGGCCGACGAGGCCGTGCAGAACCAGAAGCCCATGTGGTTCACCGGCGGGATCCCGCAGCAACTGGAGTGGGTGGACGACAAGCTCGCGCTGTACACGGTGCTCGACGCCGCGGGGGCGGGCCCGCTCCAGCAGGAGGTCGACGCGACGAAGGCCAGCCTGCGCCAGCGCGCCGACTCGCTGAAGGAGCTGATCATCCGCGAGAATCCGCTGCCCTCGGACCGCTACGCGGGCGCGGACCGCGACGCCGCCGTCGCCGTGGCGAAGGACGCCTGGAAGATCCAGGAGCCGGACTTCGAGCTGCTCGCCGTGCGCATCCCGTCGGAGGCCTGGTCGCGCGAGACGAAGTGGACCTACAGCAACGGCACCTGGTACTTCGTCGACAAGTCCACGCTGCAGGTGCGGCTGATCGTCGCCGACAAGGAGAACCCCGCCCAGGCCATCGATCGCCCCGTCAACGTCCGCAAGGACCACCAGAAGGGCGACACGATGATCGGCGTTCCGATGCGCAGCTTCGACGAGGAGCTGCAGCCGAGCGAGTACTTGCTTCGAACCAGGATCCAGTAGGGGCCGAGTCCGCGTCGACAGCGTGAAGCTCGGGCGGCCCGGAGAGGTCGATCCACCGGGGACGGCGCGCGCACGGCGCAGAGGTCCCAACGCCCGCGGCGTGACAATGCACGACCGTTCCGGCGGATCGGCCTCTCCGGGCCGTCCGAGCTTCGAAATCGTCGGGCCGCGGCGCGAGTCGCGCGCGGCGCGGGGTCCGCGGGGCTCAGCCGGGCTGGGCGCGGATGCGGACGGGCACGCGCATCGGCGCGTGGCCTTCGACCTGCACGTCGACGTACTTCACGCGCTCCGTGCCCGGGGACCTCGGGGCTTCCATGACCAGCGGGATCTCGACCGCCGCGCCCGGGATCAGCAGCGTGCCGGCCACGTCGGTCACGGTGGTGCAGCCGCAGGTCGGGTCGGCGGAGAGGACCATCCACGGACGCTCGCCGCCGTTGGTCAGCCAGATCGAGCCGGCGGCGGTCGTGCCCGCGGCGACCTCGCCCAGGTCGAGCTCGGCCGGCATCGCGCACACGTCGGTGCACAGCGCCTCGGCGAGCGCGGCGAGCTGCGCGTCGCTGGCCGCGGACGGCGCGGCGGGAGCCGGGGGCGGGGCGTTCTGGGCGAGGGACAGCGCGCTCGTCGCGAGCAGCGTCACGCCGCCGGCCGCGAGGCCGAAGCCGCGACCGATGCGCGGCGCGCGGCGCGCGCCGTCGTCGAGCAGGTCGCCGATGCGCTGCGCCAGGGCGCTGCGCTCCAGGCGCGCGCCGAGCACGAGCCCGCGCCGGCGCTGCGGGACGAGGCGGACCAGCGCCTCGGCGTAGTCGACGGGCTCCGCGCCGGCCTCGACGGCCCAGGCGTCGCACGTGCGCTCGCCGAGGTCCGCCAGACGGCGCCGCGCGAGCCACGCGAGCGGCTGCCACGGCAGCAGCGCGACGACGAGGTCGGCGAGTCCGGTGGAGAGGTGGTCGCGGCGGCGCCAGTGCGCGAGCTCGTGTCCGAAGACGCCCAGCAGGTCCCCGACGGCGCGGTGGGGCAGCACCACGACCGGGCGGCGGCCCCAGCACCACACGACGGGGGAGTCGACGTCGCTCGAGCGAAGCACGCGCGGCAGCGGCACGCCGAGCCGCGCGGCCGCGGCGCGCGCGG
>CAYGPA010000249.1:6828-8115 GCA_964351535.1 uncultured Planctomycetaceae bacterium | reverse complement strand
GGCGGCGTCGCGATCCTCGCCGACGTCAAGAAGAAGCACAGCTCCCACGCCCTGACCGCCGACGTCGACCTGGCCGAGACCGCGCGCGCGGCGGAGTTCTGCGGCGTGGACGGCGTGGTCGTGACCGGCCCCGCCACGGGTCGGCCGACGGACGCCAACGACCTGGCGCAGTGCCGCGCGGCGACGGCGCTCCCGCTGGTCGCGGGCTCGGGCACGACGCCGGACAACGTGGCCGCGGTCTTCCGTCACGCGGACGCCGCGATCGTGGGCTCGTGGTTCAAGCGCGACGGCCGCTGGCAGGAAGCACCCGACCCCGACCGCGCGCGCGCACTCGTGAAGGCCGCCCGCGACGCGCGCGGCTGACCCGGAGCTCGTCGTCCCGGCGCGGGAGCGCCGTCCGGGCTTCATGACGCCGCGGAGGCGCCGTCCGGGCTAGCGTCCCGAGCCTGCGGGCGTCGATGCGCCGCGCGGGGGGCTCGTGGGCTCGATGAACTCGCGCATGTCGCGCGCCAGCTCGCGGAGGGTCGGGCGGTGCACGTACATCATGTGGCCGGCGGGATAGTTGCGCAACTCGACGCGCGAGAGGTCCATCGTGCTGCGCCGGACGTTGCACTCCGCGGCGAAGAAGGTGGTGGCGATGTCGTACAGGCCGTTCGCCACGAAGAGGCGCAGATCCGGGTTGTCGGCCATGCCGCGCGCGAGCGCCGGGGTGACGTCGACGTATCCCTGGAAGGCGGGCCACGATTCATCGGGGCGCTTCCAGTGGTTTCCCGCCTCCGGGCTCATCACGACGTAGTCGCGGTCGACGTCGATGCCGAGGTCGGAGCGCGCGTAGCTCTGGAAGCCGGCGACGAAGGCGCCGCTGATGCCCGCGCCCATGGGGTCGCCGCTCGGCGTCTCGCCGACGTCGTCCGGCTCGGTGCCCGTGTAGCGCGTGTCGAGTCGGCCGACGACCAGCCCCCGGTCGCGCAGCAGCTCGCGCCGGAAGCGGTCCGTCGAGACCTCGAGGTTCGCGCGGCGGATGTACTCCGGAGAGATCCCGGTGTAGCGGTGCAGACGCTCCACGATCGCCGCGTGTCGCTGCTCGGAGAGGTCGCGACCCGCGAACAGCGCGGGCACGTACTCCTCGGTCACCCACTCGCGCACCTCGACCAGGAACGCGTCGAGGTCCGCGGGCCGCTCGGCGAGCGCGTCGTGGTACCAGGCGGTCGCCGCGTAGGTCGGAACGACCGTCGCGAGGGCCGCGTCGTTCGACTGGCCGTCGACGACGCCCATGTGCAGCGCCGG
>CAYGPA010000249.1:5059-6728 GCA_964351535.1 uncultured Planctomycetaceae bacterium | reverse complement strand
GGATCGACGAAGACGAGGTCGCTGACGGCCAGCAGCGTCTCGGGGTTGTCGACGACCGGGTACGGCGGAGCGCCCGCGGCGCGTCCGTCGCTGGGGACCTCGACGCGCTTCGGGCCGAGCACGCCCATGTGCAGCCAGACCGACGACGACCCCGGCCCGCCGTTGAAGGCGAACGTGATCGGCCGTTCGGACCCGCGCGCGTCGTCCGCCGCGAGGTAGGAGATCGAGAAGAACTCCGCCTCGGGCTCGCCCGCGTCGTTGCGCAGGAGCGTCGTCTCGGCCAGGGCGACGTAGTCCAGCGAGCGGCCGTCGAGGTCGATCGAGTGCTCGGTCTCGAAGCGCAGCTCCTCGGGCTGCGGCCCCGCGACCTCGTCCGGCTCTTCCGCGAACGCGGAGGCGAGCGGAACGAGGAGGAGAGTGGCGAAAGGGAAGAGGGTGTTCGTGCGGAGCATGCGGGGACCTCGCGTGGAGCGACGGGCGGCGGTTCCAGATCCGTACAGGGTACGACACGTCGAGAGCGTCCGCCGGACGGTGTCGCAGGTTCGTAAAGCCGTCGCCGCGCGCACGGGGGACGTCTACGATCGGACGCCCACGCAGGCTCGCCCGACCCTCGGCCCCCACGAGACTCCCCATGCTGTTCGCGCTCCTCGGCCTCACGCTCCTCGCCACGAACCCCGTCCTCGCGACGGACGATGCCGCCATGGCGGTCGCGAACCGCACGGCGGACGCGATCGACGCCGCCGCGAGCCTGTCGTTCGCGTGCGAACAGACGACCGTGCGCGCGGACGGCACGAAAGTCGTCACGCTGCGCGGCCGCGGCCGGGTCTCCGGGGCGACGGAGGAGCGCGGGCCGCTGATCTGGGTCGAAGGCGAGGGCGTCGACGGAGATGCGTCGAGCCCGTTCCTCCTCTGGTCGGACGGCGAACAGGTCCGCATCCACGACGGGCGCACGCGCACGGTGTGGACCACGCGCATGCACCGCTGCGGGATCCCGATGATGGAGACGCACGGCCGCGGCGTGGCGAGCCCGCTGACGGCGTCCTCCACGTACCGCAACCTCGCCACCTACGGCCCCGAGCTGCGCGAGCCGACGCGGCGCGACGGCGTCGACTGCCAGGTGATCGGGATGGCGCTGCCCAACGGAACCGAGTACCGCCTGGTGGTGGGAACCGACGACGGCCTGCCGCGCGAGATCTCGAAGCCCGACGGAGAGGACACCGCCGTGACGGCGTGGAGCGAGCTCGCCGTGGGTGCAAGCCCCGCGACGATTCCGCCGGCTCCCGCGGTACCCGAGGCGTGGGAGGAGCTCGAATTCACGCTGGGCGGTCCCGTCGTCGGTCAGCCCGCGCCGACGTTCGACCTCGTCGACGCGACCGGCGTGCACTACACGCCCGAGAGCCTGCGCGGCAAGGTGGTCCTGCTCGACTTCTGGGCCACGTGGTGCGCGCCGTGCGTCGCGAGCATGCCGGGCCTGCAGGAGCTCTCCCTTGAGTTCGGCGACCGCGACGTGCTCGTCCTCGGCGCCCGCTGGTCGGACCGCGGCGACCCGGCGCCGCTGCTCGAGAGGCTGGGAGTGCGCTATCCCATCGTCGACGGCAGCCGGATCGGGGAGACCTACGGAGTCGAGAACTCCGGCATCCCGGCGCTCTTCGTCCTCGACCGGGACGGC
>CAYGPA010000249.1:0-4959 GCA_964351535.1 uncultured Planctomycetaceae bacterium | reverse complement strand
CTACGGAGTCGAGAACTCCGGCATCCCGGCGCTCTTCGTCCTCGACCGGGACGGCCACGTGGCGGACTTCTTCCTCGGCTACCAGGGGAAGATCACCGACGTGCGCTTGCGGCGGGCCGTCGAGAGCCTCGCGGACTGATCGGCTGCCCGCCCGGTCCCGTGGAGCTCGCGGTCTCCGGCGGAGGTCAGTTCTGCCACAGGGCGTGCTGGATGTCGCCCTGGATGTAGATCGCGAACTTGCCGCGTCCGGGGAGCTCCATCGGCGGATGGGCGATCTCGCCGCCGCTGTCCTCGACCGTCTTCACGGCCGCTTCGATGTCGTCCACGAGCATGTAGGCGCGAACGACGGGCTGCTCGTCGTCGCGCAGCGGCGCGCGCACGCCGAGGATCCCGCCGCCAGGCAGCTCCGCCGTGCGGGCGTTGCCGAGCTCCGGCTGCGGTCCGCTGAACTCCACGCCGTGGACCTGCGCGTAGGTCGTGCACGTCGCGTTGACCTCGGGAGTGACGATCTCGAGGTAGTGGATCGGGTTCCTGGGATCGTCGCGGGTCTCGTCGTCCTGACTGAAGGAGAGGTAGCCGCCCATGGCGAGCAAGAGCCACGGGAGGACGGCACGGAGGATCGAGGAGTTTCGGAGGATCGAGTGTTTCATGATTACTGTCCGGCTGCCGCCCCGGTATTCGCGACCCCGACGAGGTCCTTGCGGATCTCGTGGATCACGCCGCCCTCGTGCAGGCGCTTGGCCTCTGCTTCCAGGAAGTCGAAGTCCATGAAGGGCTCACCGCCGGTCTCGATGAAGTGGATGCGGGCCTCGGAGTCGATCAGCACCGTGGAGTGCAGCTCCATGTCCTCGAAGTCGTCGTACGAGCCGTAGCGGCGCGCGGTGGCGAACTCCGGATCGGACAGCAGGCGCAGGTCGAAGTCCTCCTGGACGGCGGCGTTCTTCTCGACGGAGTCCTTGGAGATGGCGAGCACGTCGACCCCGAGCTCGCGGAAGTGCTCGAAGCGCTCGTCCGCCTCGAGCAGCTGCTCCACGCAGTGGGTGCACTGGTCCCCGAGGTAGAAGAGCAGCAAGAGGCTGCGTCCCCGGTGGTTCGCCAGGGTGACTTCGCGGCCCTCCGCATCGACGGCCGTCAGGTCGGGGGCCGACGCGGGTTGATAGCGACAGGGGCCCTGGACCTCGAGCACGTGCGCGCCGTAGCGGCGCTGGCGCATGGGTTGCGCGAAGGGTTTCGGGAGCGGCCCCGCGGCCGGCTCGACACCGGTGGCGCGCGCGGCGGCGAGGCGCTCGTTCGGGTCGGCCTCGGCCCAGACGACCTCGAGGTCGGCCCGCGCGGCGGCCGCGTCCGCGGGACGGTCCAGCGCGTGGTACGCCCGCACCAGGCCGGCCAGCGCGACGCCGTCGTGGAAGACCGTCTCGAGGGTCTTCTCGAAGGCCTCCGCCGCAAGGACCGGGCTGCCCAGGTCGAGCAGGGCCTCCCCGAGCAGGTTGTAGCCGTAGAAGGGCACCGAGGGCGGGTCGTTCCGCCAGGTCTCCGCCTGCCGCTCCGCGTACTCGGTCAGCATGCCGATGCCCTCGAGGGCGCGGCCCTCGGCCAGGGTCAGCAGGGCCTCGACCTCGACGGCCGGCAGCTCGATCGAGCTCTTCATCTCGTCGACGACCTCGGGAGGAGGGCCCTCGCCCTCGGGCAGCTGGGTCACCACGGCGAGCATCGAATCGACGGCCCCCCGTAGCTCGTCCAGCGCGGCGCGCGCGGCCTCGAGATCGCCCTTGGCGAGGTTCGCATGCGCCACGCCGTAGTGGCGCGCGATGCGCTCGCCGCCCGCGGGCTGGTCGGGCCATTCGAGCAGTCCGCCGTCGAGAATGTCGTCCCAGCGCTCCGCGCGGATCAGCTCGCGCTGCACCCACATGCGCATCGGATTCCCGAACAGCTTGTACATCGGGCTGTCCTCGATGGGCAGCTCGTGCATCGGGATCACCATGAGCTGCAGCACCGTCGAGACCGCCGCCGCGTTCATGCCCAGCTGCCCCTGCACGTAGGCCAGGTAGTCCAGGTTGTGCATGTAGTTCCAGTTGTCCTCCGGCATCACGCGGCGGCGATTCATGTAGCGCTGCTCGACGCGCGTGGCGGAGTCCTGGGCGATGGCGGCCTCGTGCCACATGCCGATGCCCGACAGAACGTGCCCGGGCATGTGCTGCAGGTGACCGCAGTCGGGCGCGGCCTCGGTCAAGGCCAGGCAGCTGTCGATGGCGTACTCACCCTCCTTGCCGTCCCAGTTGTGGATGCGGTAGTGCAGCGCGCCGACGTGGTCGGGATCCCGCTCGAGGATGCGCTGGTGCATGGCCTCGACTCCGAGTCGGTTCTCGCCGTCGCCGCGCCGGTAGGCCGCGAGACTCGCGAAGGCCAGGGCCTCGAGGTCGTCGGGATGGTCCATCACGAGCCGGTCCGCGAGGCGCCGGGCGTCGTCCTCCAGCTGCTTCCGTTCGTCGTCGTCCGCGTCCTTCAATTCGTGAAGGGCGACCGCCAGGTCGATGTAGGCACGCTCGCGCTCGGACGCGAGGTCCGCGCGCTCCCGAGCTTGCTCGAGGAACGCCTCGCGGCGCTCCGCGTCGCGCTCGGCCGTCATCGCCAGGCCCCAGTAGGCCATGGCGCAGTCCGGGTCGAGGTGCGCGACCCAGCGGAACGCGCGCTCGGCCTCGAACGGCCAGAAGCCGTGCAGCAGGGCGACTCCTTGCTCGAACCAGGACTGGGCGTCGGGGTGCGCGCTCGTGATCGGGAAGTGCACGTCTCCCACTCCCTCCATCCGCCACGGCTGCTGACGCGGACCCTTGTCGTAATGGCTGCCGATGTGCGAATGCCCCCAGGGAGTCTCGGGGGCGGGATCCTGAGCGATCCACAAGAGGAGGGGCAGGAGGATGGACTGCATGTTCGTACGGCGGATGGCGTGAAGGGCAGACTGGATGGGAGTGAGCACTCCGGAGGACGAGATCGGACGCCTGCGGGTCCGTCTCGATGCCGAGAACGGAGCGGCGGCGCAGCGTGAAGACCCCGCACAGCGCGAAGACCCGGAACAACGTGGAGAATTGTAAGGGGAACTTCACGCCGTCGCCGAGAAGCGCAGGAGAAACGGCTGTATACGAGAACGAGGCCGAGTCCTGCCTGACTCGACCTCGTTCCCTCGCAATCCGACGCTCGCTCAGTCGAGGTCGAAGCGATCCAGGTTCATCACCTTGGTCCAGGCCGCCGCGAAGTCGTCCACGAACTTCTGCTTCGAGTCTTCGCTGGCGTACACCTCGGCGAGGGCGCGAAGCTGCGAGTTCGAGCCGAAGACGAGGTCGACGGCCGTCGCGGTCCACCGGGGCTCGCCGGTCTTGCGATCCAGACCTTCGTAGAGGTAGTCGCCCGCGGAGGACTGCTTCCACTCCGTGTCCATGCCGAGCAGGTTCACGAAGAAGTCGTTGGTCAGGGCGCCCGGACGGTCCGTGAAGACTCCGTGCTGCGAACCGCCGTGGTTCGCGTTCAGCGCGCGCAGGCCGCCGACGAGGACGGTCATCTCCGGCGCGGTCAGCGTGAGCAGGTTCGCGCGATCGATCAGCGCCTCCTCCGGACGCAGGTAGCTGCGGTCACTGTAGTAGTTGCGGAAGCCGTCCGCGGACGGCTCGAGCGCGCCGTACGACTGCACGTCGGTCTGCTCCTGCGACGCGTCCGTGCGGCCGGGTGCGAACGGAAGCTGCACGTCGTAGCCGGCCTTCTCGGCCGCGGCTTCGACGGCGGCGCATCCGCCCAGCACGATCAGGTCCGCGAGCGAGACCCGCTTGTCGCCGGTCTGCGCACCGTTGAAGTCCGCCTGGATGCGCTCGAGCGTCGCGAGCACGCCGGCCACGTCGGTGCCGTTCGACTCCCAGCTCCTCTGCGGCGCGAGGCGAATGCGCGCGCCGTTGGCTCCGCCGCGCTTGTCGCTGTCGCGGAACGTCGAGGCCGAGGCCCAGGCGGTCGAGACGAGCTGCGGAACGGAGAGACCCGAGTCGAGGATCTTGCCCTTGAGCGAGGCGATGTCTCGCTCGCCGATCAGCTCGTGGTCGACCGGCGGAACCGGATCCTGCCACAGCTGCGGCTCGGCGACCTCGGGGCCGAGCAGGCGCGAGACCGGACCCATGTCGCGGTGCGTGAGCTTGTACCAGGCCTTGGCGAAGGCCTCGTTGAACTCGTCCGGGTTCTCGTAGAAGCGCTTCGAGATCGGGCCGTAGATCGGGTCCACCTTCAGCGAGAGGTCCGTCGTGAGCATCATCGGCGCGTGGTACGTGTCCGCGAGGTGGGCGTCCGGCACGTTCTCGACCACGTCGTCGCCTTTCGGCGTCCACTGGTACGCGCCGGCCGGGCTCTTGGTCAGCTCCCACTCGTAGCGGAAGAGGTTCGAGAAGTACCCGTTCGACCACTTCGTCGGCGTGGAGGTCCAGGCCCCCTCGAGACCGCTCGTGATCGTGTCGGCGCCCTTGCCGGTGCCGTACGAGTTCTTCCAGCCGAGGCCCTGTTCCTCGAGCGGGGCGGCCTCGGGCTCCGGGCCGACGTTCGATGCCGGCGCGGCGCCGTGCACCTTGCCGAGCGTGTGTCCGCCGGCGATCAGCGCGACGGTCTCCTCGTCGTTCATCGCCATGCGGCCGAACGTCTCGCGGATGTCCTTCGCGGCGAGGAGCGGATCGGGGTTGCCGTTCGGACCCTCCGGATTGACGTAGATCAGACCCATCTGCACGGCGGCGAGCGGGTTCGCGAGATCGCGATCGCCGCTGTAGCGCTCGTCCGCCAGCCACTCGCCCTCGGGGCCCCAGAAGATGTCGTTCTGCGGCTCCCAGACGTCCTCGCGGCCGCCGGCGAAGCCGAAGGTCTCGAGGCCCGCGGACTCGAGCGCGCAGTTGCCGGCGAGCACCATCAGGTCGGCCCAGGAGATCCGGCGGCCGTACT
>CAYGPA010000248.1:1697-8126 GCA_964351535.1 uncultured Planctomycetaceae bacterium | reverse complement strand
GAACTCGAAGCCCTCGCGGCGCATGTTCTCGACCAGCACGCCGAGGTGCATGATGCCGCGGCCCTTGACCTCGAAGGCCTCGGCGGAGTCCGTCTCGACGACGATCAGCGCGACGTCGCGCAGCTCCGCGAGCTCGAGGCGCGCGCGGATCTGGCGGCTGGTGACGTACTTGCCCTCCTTGCCGGAGAAGGGCGAGGTGTTCACCTGGAAGACCATCGACAGCGTCGGCTCCTCCAGCGCGATGACCGGCAGCGGCTCCGGCGTCTCCGGCGGGCACAGCGTGTCGCCGACACCGATCTCGTCGAGGCCGCCGATCACGGCGATCTCGCCGGCGGTCACCTCTTCGACCGGGACGCGCTTCATGCCTTCGAAGCGCATCAGCTGCTTGATCGCGAGCGGCGGCCGCGGCGCCTTCTCCGGTCGGCAGATCGTGACCCGCTGGCCGGCGCGCAGGGTCCCGCGCACCACGCGGCCGATGCCGAGGCGGCCGAGGAAGTCGTCGTGCTCGATCGTCGCGGCCTGGAACTGCAACGGGTCGGCCGGGTCGCCCGCGGGGGCGGGGACGTGCTTCAGGAGCATCTCGAACAGCGGCGCGAGGTCCTTGCGTTCGTCGTCGGGCTCGTGGCTGGCCCAGCCGTCGCGGCCGGAGCCGTAGACGACCGGGAACTCGAGCTGCTCGTCGTGGGCGCCGAGGTCGACGAACAGGTCGAAGACCTCGTTCAGCACGTCGTCGGGCCGCGCGTCGGGCCGGTCGACCTTGTTGACCATCACGAGCACGCGCAGCCCGCGCTCGAAGGCCTTGCGCAGCACGAACCGCGTCTGCGGCATCGGGCCCTCGTAGGCGTCGACGAGCAGCAGAGCGGCGTCGGCCATCGACAGCGTGCGCTCGACCTGCCCGCCGAAGTCCGCGTGGCCCGGCGTGTCGACGAGGTTCACACGGATGCCCTGGTAGGTCAGGTTCGTGTTCTTGGCGAGGATCGTGATCCCGCGCTCGCGCTCCTGGTCCTCCGAATCCATGACGCGCTCCGCCACCTTCTGGTTGGCGCGGAACGTGCCGGCGAACTGGAACATGGCGTCGACCAGCGTGGTCTTGCCGTGGTCGACGTGGGCGATGATCGCGACGTTGCGGACGTCGTTCTGCTGGGACATGGGCTCAATCGGCGAGGACGCGCTGTACGCGGTCCAGGCGGTAGGTCTTCAGAAGCCCCGACGACCGGCATTCGCCTTCGAGATAGGCGCGGCCGCCCTCCTGGAAGAGGAGGCGCGGGACGAGGGGCAAAAGTGCCGGGTTCTGCGAACGCTCGCCGTAGAGGATCTCCACGGCCCGGCCCTCCTCACAGGCCTCGGCGAGTGCGCGCAGACGCGGCTTCAAGCGCGCCGGCGGCTGCGGCGCAGAGCCGCGAACGGTAACCGGCGAACCGGCCCGCGCCAAGAGCTCCGGCCCCGTGACCGCCGCCCACCCGCCCGCGCGCTCGACCAGGGCCTCCAGGAGCTGGAAGGTCCAGGCCGCGTCCGCGAGCGCCCGGTGCCGCGGTCCCTCGTCCAGCCCGTCGACCTCGAGGTCCTCCAGCAGGTCGAAGAGCCGGTGGGAGGACGCCTCGGGCAGGAGCTTCCGCGACAGCTTGAGCGTGCAGAGCCAGGGCTGCTCCGGCGCCTCGATCCCGGCCCGCAGGCACTCGAAACCCAGGAACCGCGCGTCCTTGCGCGCGTCGTGCGCCACGAGCCAGTCCTCCCCGAGCCACTCGAGGAAGCGCCCGACGACGACCGCCGCGGGCTCTGCCTGCCGCACGTCGTCGTCGGTCAGCCCGTGGATCTCGGTCGTCGCCGGCTCCACCGGCACCTCGGGCCGCACGAGACTGTCGAACTGGTCCACGACCTCGCCATCCACGATCCGCAGCGCGCCGATCTCCAGGAGATGCGGCGTCCCGGCCGACGTGGCGGTCTCGGTGTCGACGAGAACGAGGGGGCGATCCATGGGGTCGAGGGAATCCGACTCCGTTCTCCGCGTCACGAGCGGAGAGGGGGTTGTCTTCGAGATCGAACCGAGGGGCCGAGCGAGAGTGCGTCGCGGCGGCGACCCGCCTGGGAGCTGTGCTCGCGGCGAGCGCCTTGCTCGCTACCCCGCGCGCTTCTCGGAGAGGGCTTCGAGCTCGCTCGCGATGCGCTCTGCGAGAAACATCTTGAGCAGGGATTGGTAGGGGACGTCGCGCTTGTTGGCCAGGGCCTTGAGCTCGGCGAGCATCATTTCGGGTAGCCGGAGCGAGATGGTCTTCAGGGACGGCTTGAGGTCGGGGAGCGCGCCGCGTTCGGCCTGGCTCCAGTCGACGTACTCGGTCGAGTCGGCGGATGCCCAGAACTCGCGCTCCGCGTCCTCGGTGCGGTGCTTGGGGACCTGCTTCTTTTTTTTCGGGCTCATGTGGATTCGTACGCCTTGCGTTCCTGCGATTCACGTTCCGCACTCGCAGGCCTCGACGCTGAAATGGTGATTCGAGAATGAAGTCGTGGAAGGCTCGAATTGCCGCAGCGCAATCAGGAATGTACTTCGCATCGCCAGGGGGTCAATCGGACCAAGTCTGATCCTGCAGCATGGACCAGGGTAGGAGCCTGCCCTCTGCTCGGTGCTGGCTGCGTGCTCCGCCGTAGGCCACGACGAATTCACACGGACGTACATCGGTCGCAAGGACCCCCTTCGCGCGGCGACCGCCGTCGAAGAGATTCGCGGAAGGAGTCGCGCCGGACTTGGCCTCGACGAGGACCCGGCGGTTGGCTGTCTCGACGATCAGATCGACCTCGGCTCCGTCGCGGTCTCGATAGAACGACAATCCCGTGGGCTCGCCTTGGTTCTGGCGGTGTTTGAGGATCTCGGAGACGACCCAGGTCTCGAAGAGGGCGCCCCGCAAGGGGTGGGAGCGGAGTTGGCCCGTGTTGCGGATTCCCAGGAGCCAGCAGGCCAGGCCCGTGTCGTAGAAGTGCAGCTTCGGCATCTTGACGAGACGCTTGCGCTGGTTGCTGTGAAAGGCCGGTAGACGAAACGCGAGGAAGCTCGTCTCCAGGACGCTGAGCCACGCCTTGGCCGTGGGCTGGGTGATGCCGCAGTCGGAGGCCAGCGAGGAGTAGTTGAGGAGCTGGGCCGTGCGCCCGGCACACAGCTCGACGAAGCGCTGGAAGACCGTCAAGTCGCCGACGTTGCTGATCGTACGCACGTCGCGTTCGACGTAGGTTGCGACGTAGGCGGAGAGCCAGTCCGAAGGATCCAGCTCCTTGTCGAAGATGCGCGGATAGCCGCCGCTGAGGATCGTCTCGTCGAGAGACTCCGGGTGATGCTCGAAGCGTACGACCTCGCTGCGCGCCAGCGGGAGCAGGTGCAGGACTGCCGAGCGACCTGCGAGCGACTGACTGACGGATTCGAGCAGGGACAGATTCTGGGACCCGGTGAGGATCCAGCGTCCGGCCCGCGGGTCTTCGTCAAGGATGCCCTGGAGGTAGGAGGGCAGGGCGGGCACGCGCTGGACCTCGTCGATGACAGCGCCGTCGGGGAACTGGGCCAGGAACGCCCGAGGGTCGTCGGTGGCAAAGGCCCGTGTGTCCGGTGCCTCGAGATTGGCGTAGGGCAGTTCGGCGAAGAGCTGGCGACACAGCGTGGACTTTCCGCTCTGCCGTGGACCCGTGAGGGTGACCGCGGGGAACTGCCTCGCAGCCTGCCGCAGGTGGGGGGTGAGGTCGCGCTCGATCACCTCCGTAAGGCTAGGGCGATGAGCGGCTAATTCAAAATTCGATTTTGAATTAGCCGACTCGTGCGCCGCTCAGGGCCCTCTCAGAGGGGGGCAGGGGCGCCCGCACCGCCCTACCCCAGCCGCTGGAACTCCGGCAGCCCGCGCAGGATGTCGAACTCCGGGTTGCGGATCTCGTTCTTGACGTAGTAGCCGCGGCCCTGGGCGGCGAGGAGGGATTCCATCGACTCGTCGACGCGGCCGAGGAGGGCGTAGACGCAGGCGATCAGGAAGGACGTGAAGCCGTCCTTCGGCGCGCGCGCGAGGGCGGCCTCGATCTCCTTCTGGGCCTCGCCGTCGGAGCCCATGCGGGCGAGCAGCATGGCGAGGTGCAGGCGCGCGTCCTGGTCGTCGGCGGTGGTCCGCAGGTGCTTGCGGGCGGCGGCGATGCCGTCGTCGGCGATCACCATGGCCTCCTCGTAGCGGTCGAGGCGCTGCAGGACGTTGTAGAGGTGGTCGTAGCTCGAGATGTACGTCGGGCGCAGCGCGATGGCCTTGCGCAGGAGGGGCGAGGCCTCCTTCAGGTTGCCCTCGCGCGACATCGCCGAGCCGAGCAGCCGGTGCGCCAGCCAGTTCTGCTGGTCGGTCTGGATCGCCATGCGGTACTCGCGGCAGGCGTCGACGTGGTGCGCGGTGAGGTGGTACTCGAAGCCGAGCGCGACGTGCGCGGCCGCGCAGTCGGGGTCGAGGGCCAGCGCGCGCCGGGCGCTCTCGCGCGCCTCGCGCAGGAACGAGTTGTCGCCGTCCCAGTACAGGTACTTGCGCACCAGCGCCTCGGCCATGGTCGCGTGGGCGCGCGCGCAGTAGGGGTCGGCCTCGAGCGCGCGGCGGATCAGCGCGACCGACGACAGCAGGTGGCGCGTCATGCCGCGGTGCAGGATCTCGTGCCCGCGCGCGGAGAGCTTCTCGGCCTCCTCGGGATGGCGCTTGACCTGCTCGACGGGCTTCAGGTTGTGCTCGGAGATGCGCCGGCGCACGGTGCGGACCGCGGAGCGCACGAGCTGCGCCTGCAGGCCCCACTCGTCCTGGTCGGCGTGCTCGATCTGCTCGCGCCAGACCTCGCGCGTCGTCTGCTCGTTGCTGGCCCACTCGGCCTGCTCGATCACGAGGTCGAGGCGCGCCTTCGGCAGGTGGTAGTCCAGCGTGCCCCAGATGACGAAGGCCTTGTCCGCGCGCGGCGGAATGTCGGTGCTCTCGAGCAGCTCGATCGAGAGCCCGGTGGAGCGCTGCAGCTCGGCCGCCAGGTCCTTGCGCACGCCGGTGGCGATCCCGGACGCGTCGTTGTTGCCGTTGCGCGAGCTCATCGGCGGCATCAGCAGGTTGCCGGTCAGCTCGTTGCTGGAGGCGCTCTTGCCGTTCAGGACGGTGTCGACGATCGCCAGCAGCGCGCCGTGGGCGGCGCCGGCGTTCTCGTAGCGGCGGGCGGGGTCCGGCGCCAGGCAGCGCATCACGAAGGCCTCGATGGCCTCGGGGAAGCCCTGGCGCAGCTCCGACAGCGGGCGCGGCTGGCAATCGAGGATCGCCATGCACACCTCCGGGAACGACTCGCCCGGGAACGGCAGCTGCCCGGTCATGGCGTGGTAGAGCACCGCGCCCATCGCGAAGATGTCCGAGCGCGCGTCGAGCTCGTCGCCGCGCACCTGCTCGGGCGACATGTAGAGCACCGTCCCGACGAGCATGCCGTGCTGCGTGATCGTCTGCTCGCCGCTGGCGCGACAGATGCCGAAGTCCAGGAGCTTCAGCGTCCCGTCGTGCAGGATCATGATGTTCGCCGGCTTCAGATCGCGGTGGATCAGGCCGTGCCGGTGAACCTGCGCCAGCGAGGCCGTGAGCTGCTTGGCGATGCGGACGCTCTCCTCGATGCCGAGAGCCCGGTTCTGACCGTCGATCTGGTCCTTGATGTACCGGTCGAGGGTGCGACCCTCGCAGTACTCCATCGCGATGTACGCGCGGCCCGAGTCCTCGCCGTACTCGTAGACCGTCGCGATGTTCGGGTGTTCGAGTCGCGACGTGTGCTTCGCCTCGCGCGCGAAGCGCGTGTCCGCCTCGGGATCGATCTCCGCGTGCGGCCGCAGGATCTTGAGCGCCACCGTCCGGCCGAGGTTCTCGTCCACGGCCTTGTAGACCTCGCTCAGGGGACCTTCCCCGAGCAGGTCTTGGACCGGATCGAACTCGAAGTGACCGAACTTAACTTTCACGGCCTGGGGCATGTCCATGCCTATCGGCACGGAGGCGGGTCCGATTGTACTGGGTCTCGAAGTCCTTCCGTGGCATAGGGAGATCCATGGCCCGCCCCGACCCGGCACCCGCCGAGCCGACACCGCTCGCGGACATGGAATCCTTTTCCGAGGGGGACTTCCATTCCCTCTCCGAGGGCCTCTCCGGCGACCCCCAGTACAACGATCGGCGCCTCATGGCGCGCCGCAAGCTCGCCGCGGTGGGCAAGGCCGGCGCCGCGGCGATCCGGAAATCGGGGGGGCCGGGCCTGGAGGTGCGCTCGAGCCTCCACCATCCGCACGCCTTCAATAGGAAGAGGGTGCGCCGGCTGTGGGCGTATCTCTGCCGGGACAAGGCCTCCAAGCGCCGCCTGCGCGGGGTCCTGGGCGCCGAGCTGGCGCGCGACCTCGACGCGGCCTACCGCAACGCCTACCTGTGCTAC
>CAYGPA010000248.1:0-1687 GCA_964351535.1 uncultured Planctomycetaceae bacterium | reverse complement strand
CGCTCGAGGTGTCCCTGCGGATCCACCCGGACGCCTGGTACGATGGCCAGAACCTGAAGAACCGGGCCGAGCGCGAAGGGCTCGACGGCTGGCTCGCGGAACTTCGACGTCTGGACGGCTACCGCCTGCGCCTCGACGACTGGAAGGGCGAGTGGCTCTGCGGCCCGGACCTCGGCCGCGAGCGCCTGGAGGAGTTCCTGAAGTTCTGGGTCCCGGGCGAGCACGGCCTGGTCGTCGAGCGCCGCTGGCCCGCGCCACCCGGATCGGGGCGAGCGCCCGCGCTGGCCGCGGAGGTCCCGGGCATCCTCGTGGAGGAGCTCGTGCGACTCGCGCCGCTCTTCCGCTTCACGGCCTGGTCGAAGGAAAGCGACTTCCTCTTCAGCGGGTGAGAACCGCGCGCTGTCGAGGTCTGCGCGGCCTCCTACGATGGAGCGCATGACCACACCGATCCTCGCGCTCTGCCTCAGCCTCCCTCCGATTCTCCAGGACGCGCCGCCGTCGCTCACGATCGGCGACCACTCGGGCCCCATCCTGGCGATCGCGCTCTCGCCGGACGGCAAGACGCTCTACACGGCTGCCCGGAAGGAGCTGCACGCGTGGGAGCTCGGGAAGGGCGAGTCGCTGTGGAAGAAGGCGATCCAGGACGCGCCGATCTTCGGGTTGGGCGCCGGCGAGGAGCTGGTTGCCTGCCTCCAGGGAGAAGGGTGGGTGAACTTCTACTCCGCGGAGACCGGAGAGGCGCGCGAGGCCGCGATGACGCCGCACGGTCTGCGCCGGGCCGAGTGCCTGGCCCTCGACCCCGGTGACCAGTGGGCGTGGCTCGGGTTCGACGGCGCGGTGACGCGCGTCGTACCGAGCTCGGTGCAATCGTGGAGCAACCGCAAGATGGAGAACGGCGGCACGACCTGCTTCGCGCTGGACGCCAAGGGCAAGCAGCTCGCCGTCGGCGGCAAGGACGGCACCGTCCGGTTCGTCGGCGCCAAGAGCGCCAACGTCGACGACAAGAAGGTCTTCGAGGGGCACGCGGAGCCGCTCTCCGCCCTCGCCCTCGACGCCAAGGGCTCGATCGTGGTCTCGGGGGCCGAGGACGGCGAGCTGCGCGTCTGGAAGGTCTCGAGCGGCAAGTGCCGGGCCGTCCTGAAGCGCCACGGGAACCGCATCGAGCACGTGGCCTGCGAGCCCAAGGGCAAGCGCTTCGCATCGGGCGACTCGACGGGCTCGGTATTGCTGTGGAAGCTCGGCTCCGACGATCCGCCCGTCGAGATCCTGGCGCCGTCGGGCGAGCCCGTCACGGGGCTCGCCTTCACGGACAACGGCAAGACGCTCGTCACGTCGGGCGGGAGCGGTCGGGTGACGCTCTGGGACGTGTCGAAGCTCTGACGTGAGGCGCGCCGCGCTCGCGGCCTTGCTCTCCCCCTCGGCTACGAGCTCAGCGGAGATCCGCTGCTGACGCTCGGCAACATCCCGACGCTCGCGGGTCGGCGCATGGACGCGCGCGCTGCCGCACCTCTTCGACGACGTGGACGATGCCGTTGCTCGCCGGGATGTCGCGCACGACGACCCGATGCCGTCGATGAACCGGCGACCGTCGTCGGCCACGCGATCGACGAGGTCCTCATCCCCGGCAGCTGAACCACGGCTTCCCCGAGCTCCTCGAGGCGCTCCGCGGTCCCCCCGGATCGCGGGG
>CAYGPA010000247.1:0-8133 GCA_964351535.1 uncultured Planctomycetaceae bacterium | reverse complement strand
AGCCCGACGGCGTCGAAGTCGCGGGCGTACACGCGCTCGAGCATCTCGGTCCACTCGCGCGAGACGATGTCGAGCTGGATGCCCAGGCGCTTCAGGTTCTCCTGCAGCCGCTGCGCCTGCAGCCTGGCGCCGACGTTGTTCGGACTGACGAGGAACGCGATCGTGAACGCCTCGCCGCCGCGGTCGCGCAGGCCGTCCCCGTCGCGGTCGTACCAGCCGGCCTCGTCCAGGAGCTCCGCGGCGCGCTCGAGGTCGAACGCGACGGGCTCGATCGACCGGTCGTACCCGGGCGCGAAGTAGTACTGGATGCCGGTCACGCGCACGCCCAGACCGAAGCAGAGGTTTTGAAGGTACTCGTCCCAGTCGAAGGCGCGCGCGAGGGCGTGGCGGACGAGCGGGTCCTGGAACTTCTCGCGGCGCGTGTTCCAGGCCATGTAGCCGACCTGGGTCGACATGCAGTAGCCCTTGTAGAGCTTGGTCGTGAAGGCCGCCTGCGACGTGAACTCGCCGAAGTAGTCCGACGACGACAGGCGCTCGCTGTGGTCGAGCTCGCCGCCGAGGAGCGCCTGCTTCATCGCGGAGTGGCTCGGGATGTGCCTCCAGCGGATCGTGTCGACCCAGCCGGCGTCGTCCGGGTCGAAGTAGTCCTCGAAGCGCTCCGCCTCGACGTACTCGTCGGTCCACTCCGTGAGGCGGTACGGTCCCAGGCCGATCCAGGCCGTGTTGGCCGGATGGCGGTTGACGTAGTCCGCCTGCCGAGCGGCGTCGGGGCGCGGCTCTTCGGGGTCGTGGTCGGGGTTCTCGGGGTCGGACAGGTCGTAGCGGTGCGCCGGGAGGAGCGTCATCTTCCCGAAGTTCTCGGCGGCCAGGAAGTACGGCCGGTGGAACACGAAGCGCACCGTGAACGGGTCGAGCACCTCGCAGCGCGCGATCTTGTCGTAGTTGCCGCGCAGGTGGTCGCAGTCGACGTCGGGGTTCGACCACAGCCCGAAGCTGAAGGCCACGTCGCGCGCGTCGAACGGATGGCCGTCGTGCCAGCGCACGTCCCGGCGCAGCGCGAACGTGAAGACGGTGCCGGGATGCACGGCCTCGACGTCCTCGCCGGCGACGACGATCTCGCCCGCGAGCGGATTGTCCGACGAGACGGGCTCGACGTGCAGGCCGTCCTCGAGCTGCGTGACCCGTCCGAACAGGAGGCCGTCCTCGCCGGGGCGCGGACCGTCGCGCAACAGGACCGCATCCTCGACGGTGTAGGACTCGGCCAGCACGGGGACGGGCTCCCAGGTCTCCCAGTCGCGGCGCAGCAGGTACTCGTGCAGCTCGTAGTTCATCCGGCGCGTCGTGGCGGAGTTCTCGAGCATGTAGTTCACGTTGCGCGGCAACGACGCGACGTGCACGACCACGCGGCCGCCGCGGCGCGGCGCAGGCAAGGGGTCGGCGTCCGGGTCGAAGTCGGGGCGGAACGCGTCCGGCACCGACGGACCGGGTCCGCGCGGGACCCCGCGCAACCAGGCGGGCTCCTCGACCGGCGCGGGAGCGGGCTCGGCGGCCGCGACCGCGCCCTGCACCGGAAGGGCCTGGGAGGGGCTCCCGAGCGCCGCGAAGGCGGCCGCGACGAGCCACGGCGCCGCCCTGCGGCGGGGCCTGGCTCCAGAGGTCATGACGCCTGGTGCGGGCATGCTGGGGTCCTACGGGCGAGAGGCGCTGCGCGGCATCGACGTCTGGACCGTGCTCTCAAGCTAGCTCTCACCGGATGCCGCGTCAATCGCTCAAACCCTTGTCCGAACACAATTTGCGGCACTTCGAGGGTCTGCTAGCATCCGCTCCATGCACCCCGCGGGCCTGCCGGAGTGGACGCGCCGAGCGATCCCCGTCGCCCTCCTTCTAGGGGCCTCGGGGCTCCTGGTTTCCCTCGTCGGGCGCACCCGGTCCGTGCGCGCGGACTTCGCGTTCAACAACGGCTCCGAGGTCTCCTCGCTGGACCCCCACGCGGTGACGGGGATCCCGGAGGGCCGCGTGCTCCAGTTCCTGTACGAGGGGCTGGTCGTCAGCCACCCGGAGACGCTCGAACCGCTGCCCGGCGTCGCGCAGTCCTGGGAGGTCGGACCGGGCGGCAAGCGCTACCGCTTCCACCTGCGCGGCGATGCGCGCTGGAGCAACGGGGACCGCGTCACCGCGCAGGACTTCGAGTGGAGCTTTCGCCGGTTGCTCGACCCCGAGACCGGTTCCAGCTACGCGTACCAGCTGTGGCTCGTGCGCGGCGCGAAGGCCTACTCGACGCAGGTCGACGACGCCGGCCGGACCACGTTCCCGTGGGAGCAGGTCGGCATCCGCGCGCTCGACGAGGGCACGCTCGAGGTCGTCCTCGAGCATCCGGCTCCCTACTTCCTGCGGCTCCTGACCCACCACTCGCTGATGCCGGTGCATCGCGCCTCGGCCGAGGCCGCGCGCGAGCGCTGGCCGGACGACTGGCAGGTGCGCTGGCTGTCGCCCGACCGGATGGTCACGAACGGCCCCTTCACGCTGCTCGAGCGCCGCCTGCACGACCGCCTGCGCATGGGGAAGAGCTCCACGTACTGGGACGCGCCGCGCGTCGCGATGAACACCGTCGACATCCTCGCGATCGAGCACGCGAACACGGCCTTGAACCTGTACATGGCGGGCGACATCGACTGGATCGAGCGCGTTCCCACCAACGTCGTCCCGCTGCTCCTGGAGCGCGAGGACTTCGCCCCCGCGCCGTACCTCGGCGTGTACTTCTACCGGCTGAACGTCACCCGCCCGCCGCTCGACGACGTGCGCATCCGGCGCGCGCTGGCGCTGATGATCGAGCGCAAGAAGCTCTGCGACAACGTGCTGAAGGCGGGTCAGCTGCCGGCCTACTCGTTCGTCCCGCCGGGGCTCGAGGGTTATTCGCCGATGGAGCTCGAGCGGCCGCGGAGCGTCGCGGGCACCGTGCGCCTGGCGCGCAGCCTGCTGGGCGAGGCGGGCTTCCCCCCGTCGACGACGCGCCTGCCGGAGATGGAGCTGCACTACAACACGGGCGAGCTGCACCGCGACGTGGCCGAGGTCGTCGCCGACACGTGGCGACAGGCGATCCGCGTACGCACGCGCTTCTCCGTGCAGGAGTTCAAGGTCTTCCTCGACACGCAGTCGAGCCTCGACTACGACATCTCGCGCTCGAGCTGGATCGGCGACTTCGCGGACCCGGTCAACTTCCTCGAGATCTTCACCACGGGCAACGAGAACAACCGCACGGGCTGGTCGAACGAGCAATACGATCGCCTGCTCGAGCTCGCCGGCGGCGAGCCGGATCCGGAAGAGCGGGTGCGCTTCCTGCTGGCGGCGGAGCGGATCCTCATGGACGAGCTGCCCGTCATCCCGATCTTCTTCTACGTCAGCCAGAACCTCGTCAACCCGCGCCTGGGCGGCTTCCACACCAACCTCCAGGACGTGCATCCGCCGAAGTTCCTCTACTGGCGCGACGCGCAGGAGCTGCGCAAGTACCGCCGGCAGAACGCGAGGACACTCGCGGGCAAGGAGCAGATCGAGGCTCCCGGTCCGGACGAGGGCCTGTACCCGCCGGCCGGGCGCATGACGTGGGCCACGTACGAATGATCGCCTTCCTCGCTCGCCGGCTCCTCTGGCTCCTGATCACGACCTGGATCGTCGTGACGGTGTCGTTCTTCATGATGCGAGCGGTCCCGGGGGGGCCGTTCGACCAGGATCGCTCCGTGCATCCGGCGATCGCGCGGAACCTCGAGGCGCGCTACCACCTCGACTGGCCCGCGTGGAAGCAGTACCTGCAGTACGTGGGCCCGCTGAACCTCGACGACGAGGGCGTCTTCGGCGATCGCACGCGCGTCTTCGGCGGCCTCACGACCGGGGACCTGGGTCCGTCGTTCCGCTACCGCGACTACGGCGTGAACGAGATCATCGCCGAGTCGCTGCCGATCTCGATCCTGCTGGGGCTCGTGGCGCTCGCGTGGGCGCTGCTGCTCGGCACGACGGCCGGAGCCCTGTCCGCCTGGCGGCCGGGTCGCGTGCTGGACGTGGCCGTGCGCCTGTTCGTCACGATCGGCATCGCGCTGCCGAACTTCGCGATCGCGGGGATCCTGATCCTCGTCTTCGTGTTCACGCTCGACGTCGCACCGGTGGCGGGCTGGGGGACCCTCGCCCACCTCTGGCTGCCCGGCCTGGCGCTGGGCTCGCCGTTCGCGGCCTACATCGCGCGCTTGACGCGCACGGGCCTGCTGGAGGCGCTCAGCCAGGAGTACGTGCAGACCGCGCGCGCCAAGGGGCTGCCGCCGCGGCTGATCCTGATGCGCCACGGCATGCGCGGGGCGCTGCTGCCGGTCGTTTCGTACCTCGGGCCGGCGACCGCGGGGATCCTGACGGGCAGCCTCGTCATCGAGCGCATCTTCGCGATCCCGGGGACCGGCTCCCACTTCGTGAACAGCGCCCTGAACCGCGACTACACGCTGGCCCTGGGCGTCGCGGTGCTCTACACGGTGATGGTCTACGGTCTGAACACGCTCGTCGACCTCACGTACGCCCTCCTCGACCCGCGCATCGAGCTCGAGTCATGATCAAGGACTGGCGCGAGATGTCGCCCGAGTCCGAGCGGCTCGATACGGCGACCGTGTTGTCCGACGCCAAGCGCATCCGCGGCACCGGACACTGGCACGAGGCGCGCGCACGGCTCGCCGCGAGTCGCTCGTCGCGCTGGGCGCTGCGCTTCCTCGTGGCCGCGCTGGTGCTCAGCCTGCTGACGCCGCTGCTGCCGCTCCCCTCCCCCGCGGCACTGAACCTGCGCAGCCTGCCCCGCGCGCCGGTGTGGCCCTGGCAACAGCTCGGCGGAAACGGCTTCCGGCGCGAGTACTGGGAGCTCTCCGCCCTCGACTCAGGGCTGGTGGACCTGCGCCAGACGCTGTTCGGGAGCTGGCAGACGGGCTCGTGGCTCGGAACGGACGCCAAGGGCCGCGACCTGCTGTCGCGCATCCTGTGGGGCTCGCGCACCTCGATCCTCGTCTCGCTCGCGGCCACGGCGTGCAGCCTGCTGATCGGCGTCACCTACGGCGCCTTCGCGGGCTACCTCGGCGGACGCACGGACCGCCTGATGATGCGGGTCGTCGACGTGCTCTACTCGATCCCGTTCGTGTTCCTCGTCATCTTCGTGCTGGCGCTGCTGGACGGCTGGCTGGACGAGTCCGCGAGCTTCGACCGGGAAGTCGTCTTCTACGCCCTCGTGGGCGGCGTCACGTGGCTGACCATGGCGCGCATCGTGCGCGGCCAGGTGCTGGCGCTGAAGAACGCGGAGTTCGTCCTCGCCGCGCGCGCGCTCGGCGCCTCGACGTCGCACGTGGTCTTCCGCCACCTCGTGCCGAACCTCCTGTCGGTCGTGATCGTCTACCTGACGCTGACGATTCCCTCGATCATGCTGTTCGAGGCCTTCCTCTCGTTCCTCGGCCTCGGCATCCAGCCGCCGCGCGTGTCGTGGGGCCTGCTGGCGGCCGACGGGGTCGAGGCCATCAACCCGCTGCACAGCTTCTGGTGGATCGTCCTGTGGCCCTCGATCGCGATGGGCAGCACGCTGCTGGCGCTGAACTTCCTCGGCGACGGCCTGCGCGACGCGCTCGACCCGCAGGGACGCTTCGAGCACGCCCGCGGCCCCGTCTCCTCGGGATCCGGACCCGCGCCCGCTGGAGCGAGCCCGGCGAAGGGAGCGCGCTGAGATGGCCCTCGTCGAGGTCCGCAACCTCCGCGTCGACTTCGAGATGCGCACGGCCACCGTGCACGCGCTGGACGAGGTCTCGTTCACGATCGAGCGCGGCAAGACGCTGGGCCTCGTCGGCGAGTCCGGTTGCGGCAAGTCCGTGACGACGCGCACCATGATGGGCCTGCTGCGAAGTCCGCCCGCGGTCGTTCGCACCGGAGAGGTCTGGCTCGACGGCCGCGACCTGCTGACGCTCGACGACTCCTCGATGCGCGGCATCCGAGGTCGCGAGGTGGCCCTCGTGCCCCAGGACCCGACGACGGCCTGGCACCCCTTGCTCACGATCGGCCGTCAGCTGACGGAGGTGCTCGAGGTCCACGAGGGCGCGTCGCTCAGGACCGCCCGCGACCGCGCGGCCGCCGCGCTCGGCGAGGTCGGGTTCGCCGACGCCGCCACGGCCCTGGATCGCTACCCCCACGAGCTCTCCGGCGGCATGCGCCAGCGCGCCATGATCGCCATGGCGCTGCTCTGCCGGCCGAAGCTCCTGATCGCCGACGAGCCGACGACCGCGCTGGACGTCACGCTGCAGGCCCAGATCCTGCGTCTCTTCCGCGACCTGCAGGAGCGCCACGGCATGGCCATCCTCTTCGTCACGCACGACCTGGGCGTCGTCGCCGAGGTGTGCGACCACGTGGCGGTGATGTACGCCGGACGCATCGTCGAGAGCGCGCCGACCCACGAGCTGTTCGACGTCGCGCTGCACCCCTTCACGCTGGGCCTCTTGAACGCCAGGCCGCGCCTCGACACGCCACCCGACATCCCGCTGGCGCCGATTCCGGGCCGGCATCCCGAGCTCCTGGAGCTGCCCCGCGGCTGCCCGTTCGTGGAACGCTGCGGCTACGCGCTGCTGCCCTGCCACGACCAGCGTCCGCCCTTCGAGCTCTGGAGCCGGCCCGGGGCGCGCCCGCTGCTGCAGGGCCGGCGTGCGGCCTGCTTCGAGTCGCGTCGCGTCGCGCTCGCGCAACACCCCGAGTACGAGCTGCGCTCGCAGGCGGAGAAGGAGGACCCGCCGTCGTGAGCGCCCTGCTCGAGGTCCGCGGTCTGGTCAAGCACTTCACGCAACCGCGTCGGTGGCGCGAGCCGCCCGCCGTCGTGCACGCCGTCGACGGCGTCGACTTCGACGTCGGCCGCGGCGAGAGCGTGGGTCTCGTGGGTGAGTCCGGCAGCGGCAAGTCGACCATCGCGCGCACGCTGATCGGCCTGCACACGGCCACGGCGGGCTCGATCCGCTTCGACGGCACGGAGCTCACGGGTCTCGGCGCGCGCGGCTGGTTCCCGTTCCGACGCCGCATCCAGATGATCTTCCAGGATCCCTACGGGTCGCTCGACCCGCGCCAGTCGGTGCTCTCGATCCTGACCGAGCCCATGGAGATCCACGGCCTGCGCAAGCCGCGCGAGCGGCGCCTGTTCGCGCTGGAGCTGCTCGAGGCCGTCGGCCTGAACCCGCACTACGTCAACCGCTACCCGCACGAGTTCTCCGGCGGCCAGCGCCAGCGCATCGCGATCGCGCGCGCCCTCGCCGTCCACCCCGAGCTCGTGATCTGCGACGAGCCGGTCAGCGCCCTCGACGTCTCCGTCCAGGCCCAGGTCCTGAACCTCCTGCGCGAGCTCCAGCAGCGCTACGACATCGCCTACCTCTTCATCAGCCACGACCTCGCGGTCGTGCGCAGCCTGTGCGAGCGCGTCGTCGTCCTGTACCTCGGCCGCGTGGCCGAGATCGCCCCCCGCGACGAGCTGTTCGGCGCCCCGCGGCACCCGTACACGCGCGCCCTGATCGCCTCGGTCCCCGACCCCGCGCGCGCCGGCCGCCACCCGCCCGTGCTGCTGCACGGCGAACCGCCCTCCCCGACCCGTCCCCCCTCCGGCTGCCGCTTCCACCCGCGCTGCCCCGAACGCGAGCGCGTCCCCGACGACCGCTGCGCCCGCGAGGAACCCGCCTACCACGAGCAAGGCACCAGCACGAGCGCGTGCCACCTCGAGGACGGCGGGGCCGGTTCGGAATGAGGAGCCGCTCCGGATCGGATCAGGCCGCCTGCTCGGTTGCACCGGACCCGTCCTCTCCGTGAGCGCCGGCGTGCTCCCACGAGACGAGCAGCACGCCCGCGAAGACCGTGGCGAACCCCGCGACGTGGATCCAGCGGAACCGCTCGCCCAGCAGTACGTACGAGAGCACGAGCGCGGCGCCGAGCCAGGGAACGTCTCCCCCACTTCCACCGGACCCTCCGCCCGCGTGCAGGACGAGGACGCCCAGGACTGCGAGGACGACGGCGACGACCTTGCGCCACGTCGCGCGGTCTCCGAGGAACGGCGGAAAGGCCTCGACGACGAGCTTGCTGATCGGGGTGGCGGACCCGAAC
>CAYGPA010000246.1:0-8178 GCA_964351535.1 uncultured Planctomycetaceae bacterium | reverse complement strand
CGCGCCGGCGGGGACGACGCCGGGCCAGCGCGCGATCATCGGCACGCGCAAGCCGCCCTCGTACACGCTGCCCTTGCGGCCGCGCAGCGGTCCGACGGACTCGAAGAACTCCGTGTCGACGCCGCCGACGTCGTGCGTGGCGCCGTTGTCGGACGTGAAGAGGATCAGCGTCGAGTCCGCGAGGCCCAGCTCGTCCACGAGCGTGACGATCGACCCCACGTGCTCGTCGAGGTCGCTGATCATGGCCGCGTAGCCCGCGCGCGGCCGCGGGTGCGGCGTGTAGCCGCGCTGGCCGAGGTAGGGCTCCTCGTCCCACGCCTCGGGGTACCGCGCGACCCACTCCTGCGGCGGCTGCATCGCCAGGTGCGGCTCGACGAACGGCAGGTACAGGAAGAACGGCTCGTCGCGATGCTCGCGCAGGAACGCGCGCGCTTCCGCCAGCATGAGCTCGGGCGCGTAGTCGGTGCCGTGGAAGCGTTCGAAGTCGCGCTCGCCCGCTTCGATGCGCGCGTGGCCGGGGATGCGCTCGCCGCCGTTCAGCTCGACGCGCTCGTCGTTGCGCCACAGGTGATCGGGGTAATAGGAGTGCGCCTCGCGCTGGCAGTTGTAGCCGTAGAAGAGGTCGAACCCCATCGCGTTCGGATCGCCGGTCGAGCCCACGGGCCCCAGTCCCCACTTCCCCATCGCGCCGGTCGCGTAGCCCGCCGAGCGCATCACGTGCGCCACGGTCGTCGTGCCGGCGCGCAGCGGGAACTGGCCCTCGGGCTTCACCTCCCGGTTGCCGCGGATCTGCGCGTGCGCGGAGTCGCGGCCGGTCATCAGGACGCAGCGCGCGGGCGCGCACACCGGCGCTCCGGAGTACGCCTGGGTGAAGCGCAGGCCCTCGGCGGCGAGCCGGTCGAGGTGCGGCGTGCGGATCTTCCGCTGGCCGTAGCAGCCCAGCTCGCCGTAGCCGAGGTCGTCGGCCAGGATCAGGATCACGTTGGGCCGCTCGGGCAGCTCGGTGGAAGCGGTCGCGGCGCACGCCGCGAGCAGCAGCGCGAGGGCCGCACACTGGAGCGAGTGCTTCATGGGTTCCTCCCGGCGGTCCCGTCCAGACCGCCGCGCGCCGCGAGCTCCTCGAGCTCCCGCAGACCGCCGACGGGCTCGCCGTCGAGCATCACGTAGGGCATCGTCGCCTGGCCGAAGACGCGCGCCAGCCGCTCAGCCTTCCGGCGGTCGCCGTCGAGCACCTGCTCGGTCCACGCGACGCCGTGGCGGTCGAGCAGCTCCTTGGCGCGGGCACAGAAGGAGCAGCTCGACCAGGTGTAGAGGAGGGCTTCCATCGGCGCCGCGGACCAGTTTGGCATGCTCGACCTTGACGCCGCGGCCCCGCGCGGACGAATCTCTGCCGGACGCGACACGACGCGCATGCCTACATCGACCCTGGACAAGGAGCGCGTGCGCGGCTTCGCGCGGCGCCTGAAGGAGCTCGAGTCCCCGGTGCGCGTGCTGCGCACGATCGCCTGGCCCGCCTCGGTCCGGACGCGCTTCTTCGCCGCGGGCTGCCGCGAGCTGCCGGAGGTCCGCTACGACCGCCCCGACACGTCGAGGATGCGCGCGGAGCTGGCGGCGCTGAAGGCGGAGCTGACCGACGACCCCGTGGATCGCTGGCTGCACCGCCAGGCGGAGGCGATCGAGACCGGTGCGCGACTCGTCGAGGCCGCCGGGACGCGCGAGTTCCACGCGCACTCCGCCGCGCTGTACGGCACGCCGGCCACGTCTTCGGTCGACGGACAGCGCAGCGTGCTGGACCTCGCGCAGCACGTCGTGGAGCTGCTCCTCGAGTTCGAGAAGACCGACGTCGGCGCACCTCCGGAGGCCTGCCACCTGGCGACGGGCGTCGCGCAGGCGATGGAGCGCGCCGTGGCGGAGCGCTTCGGCGCCGATGCTCCGCAGGTCGAGATCGTCGACCAGCTCTCGGCCAACGCGCTGGCGGGCCCGCGGCGCATCCGGCTCCTGTCGCGAGCGTGCTTCACCGACAAGGACGTCGAGCAGCTCGTCCAGCACGAGGCCTTCGTGCACGTCGCGACCTCGCTCAACGGCCACCGGCAGACCGACCTCCCGATCCTCGCCGCCGGCCACCCGGGTACGACGCGCACGCAGGAGGGCCTGGCCGTGTTCGCCGAGCTGATCAGCGGCGCGCTGGACCTCGACCGCATGCTGCGCCTGGCGCGCCGGGTGATCGCGATCCAGATGTCGATCGAGGGCGCGGACTTCCTCGACGTGTACCGCTACTTCCTGAGCGAAGGCCTCGAGCCCGACCCCGCCTACGAGAGCACGCGCCGCGTGTTCCGCGGCGGCCTGCTGACGGGCGGCGCGCCGTTCACGAAGGACGCGGTGTACCTCGACGGGCTGCTGCGCGTGCACTCGTTCCTGCTCACGCTCGTCGCCGAGGGACGCACGGACTGCCTGCGCCTCCTGTTCTGCGGCAAGCTGGACCTGGAGGACGTCCCGATCCTCGGCCGCCTCCAGGCCGCGGGCCTGCTGCGCCCCGCGCGATACCTGCCGCCGTGGGCCGACGACCTGCGCTACCTGCTCTCCTACCTGGGCCTGACGGTCTTCCTGAACGACCTCGACCTGAGCGCGATCCGCGCGCGCTACGCGGACGCGCTGCACGAAACGCCGCGCCTCGAATCCGCGGGCGCCTGAGCCGGACCCGCCCGGGCAAACGGGGCGACCGGGGCGCGCGCATCACTTCATGCCGAGGCGCTTGGCGAGGTGGTGCAGGTTGGCGCGTTCGATGCCGAGGGAGCGCGCGGCCGCCGCCCAGTTGCCGCGGTTGCGCTCGACGGCGGAGCGGATGAGCCGGCGCTGGTACTCCTGGACGGCTTCGCGCAGCGACGCGCCGTTCAGCTCGGGCGGGGCGGGATCGTCGCGCGGCGGGCGCGAGCCGGCGCGCGCGGTCGCGTCGAGGTCGCGGGCCTCGATCACGACCGTCTCGCCGCGCTGCACGCGCGCCGCGGCGCGCAGGATGCCGCGTGAAATCACGTTCTCGAGCTCGCGCACGTTGCCGGGCCAGTCGCCGGCCACGAGCGCGGCCTGCGCGTCCGACGAGAAGCGCACGGGGCCGGTTCCGAGCTGGGAGCGCAGGCGGTCGGCGAAGTGCCCCGCGAGCACCGGGACGTCCGCGGGGTGGTCGCGCAGCGGCGGGACGACGATGCGGCACACGTCGAGGCGGTGCAGCAGGTCGGCGCGGAACCGGCCGGCGGCCACCTCGGCCTCGAGGTTACGGTTGGTGGCCGCGAGGATGCGCACGTCGACGTGGACGGGCTGGTCGGAGCCGACGCGCTGGATCTCGCCCTCCTGCAGCGCGCGCAGCAGCATCGGCTGGATGTGCAGCGGCAGCTCGCCGATCTCGTCCAGGAAGAGCGTCGCGCCGTCGGCCATGCGGAACTTGCCCTGGCGCTCCTTCTCGGCGCCGGTGAACGCGCCGCGCGTGTGGCCGAAGAGCTCGGTCTCGGCGATGGACTCGGGCAGCGCGGCGCAGTTCACGTAGACGAGCGTCCGGTCGGCCCGCGACGAGCGCGCGTGCAGCGTGCGCACGACGAGCTCCTTGCCGGTACCCGTCTCGCCGCTGACGAGCACGGGGAACTCCGACCGCGCGACGAGGTCGATCTCGCGGCGCAGGCGCTCCATGGGTTCGCTGGAGCCGATCAGGACCGAGCCGCGCCGCTCCATCGCGTCGCGCACGAGGTCGCTGGCGACGAGGCCCTGGTGCTCGGCGCGCTGCTGCAGCGCCTCGATCAGGTCGTTGGTGCGCAGCGTGGCGCCCGCGAGCGCCGCGAGGTGGGTCAGGAACGCGTCGGGGATGTCGTCGAACGCGCCCGGCTGGAGCGCGTCGGCCGTCAGCACGCCGACCAGCTCGCCCTCGACCCGCAGCGGACAGCCGAGGCAGGAGTGCACGTGTCCGCCGAGCTTCACGGAGCCGCCGACGACCAGTCCGTCGTAGGGGTCGGGCAGGTGGCTGTCCGCGGGGAAGCGCGTCGGCTCGTCGCTCGAACAGATGATGTCGAGCCGGGGGTGCTCCGCGCGCTGGAACCGGCGGCCGAGCACGTCCTCCGACAGGCCGAAGCTCGCGGCCGGGACCAGCGTGTCGCCCTCGAAGCGCAGCAGCGCGACCGAGTCGCAGGGCAGGGCCGCGCGCACGACGTCGATCAGGCGGCGCGTGCGGTCCTCGCTGGACAGCGAGGCGGTCATGTCGCGCGCGATCGGGAGCAGGTCGTCCAGCAGACTCGCTGTCATCGAGACATCTTGCGTGTGAATTCAGCAACGCGCAAGGCGTGTGATAAAGACATCGCGCGCGCCGTAAGTCCATTCAGGACAGTGCCCAAGCGCCTGGCACGGAGTGTGCATACGGGAAGCTCGACCCACAAGGAGACCACCATGATGAGCCTTCCCAGCACCGAACCGTCCCTCTCGACCACCCTCTCCGACCTCGCCGTGACCCTGCCCGGCGCCGTGCGGGTCTTCCACCGCCACGGCCTCGACTTCTGCTGCCACGGGCGCATCAGCCTGGCCGACGCCTGCCAGAAGGCCGCCCTCGACCCCATGGGGATCCTCGAGGAGCTGCACGCCGAGGAGCGCTCCGAGGAGCAGCCCTTCGAGCGCTGGGACGAGCGTCCGATCGAGGAGCTGATCGACCACATCCTCGCGCGCTTCCACGAGAAGCACCGGGAGGACCTCCCGCCGCTCGTTGCGATGGCGCAGAAGGTCGAGCGCGTCCACGCGGACAAGCCCACGTGCCCGCGCGGCCTCGGCGCCTTCCTCGAAGAGGTCGCCCGGTCGCTCGAGGAACACATGCAGAAGGAGGAGCAGATCCTCTTCCCGCTGCTCCGCTCCAGCCGCCGCGCCCAGGCCGCGATGCCGGTGCAGGTGATGGAGCTCGAGCACGAGGACCACGGCAAGAACCTCGCCAAGCTGCGCGCGATGACGAACGACTACACGCCGCCGGAGGAGGCCTGCACGACCTGGCGCGCGCTGTACCGGAACCTCGCGGAGCTCGAGCGCGAGCTGATGCACCACATCCACCTCGAGAACAACGTGCTGTTCCCGCGCGCGCTGCGCTCCTGACCTCCCGCTCCGTTCCAAACCCCTCCCTCCCGGGAGCCCCGCGGGCTACCCCTCGGGGCTCCCACTCTCGCGCCCCCTCCCCCATCCCCCGACTCGACCCCCATGCAATCCAACAAGCGACTCTGGGCCGCCCTGATCACCTGCATCGGCGGCGCCTTCTTCCTCCTCGGCTTCTTCGGCCAGGAGGTCTACCGGCAGGCGCCGCCCATCCCGGCGCGTGTCGTGACGGCCTCCGGCGAGACCCTGTTCACCGAGGACACGATCCTCGACGGCCAGCAGGTCTGGCAGAGCATCGGCGGGCAGCAGATCGGTTCGATCTGGGGACACGGCGCCTACCAGGCCCCCGACTGGTCCGCCGACTGGCTGCACCGCGAGTCGCTGGCGCTGCTCGACGTCTGGAGCCGCGACCAGCACGCCGCGCCCTTCGACACGCTCGACGTCCAGGCGCGCGGAGGGCTCGAGGTCCGGCTGCGCGAGGAGCTTCGCACCAACACGCACGACCCGGAGACCGGGACGATCACGATCAGCGACGACCGCGCGCGTGCGATCTCCGCCACGGCGGCGCACTACACGGCGCTCTTCGGCGGTGACGAATCCCTGGACGCCTTGCGCGAGGACTACGCACTGCACGACGACGCCGTGAAGGACCCCGAGCGCCTCGAGGCGCTCAACGCGTTCTTCTTCTGGACGTCGTGGGCGTGCATCACCGAGCGGCCGGGCAAGCCCTACACGTACACGAACAACTGGCCCCACGACCCCTTGCTGGGCAACCAGCCGACGGGCGCGAACGTCGTCTGGTCGGGCATCAGCATCCTGGTGCTCCTCGGAGCGATCGGCGTGCTGGTCTGGTTCCACGCCGCGCGCAAGGCCGACGAGGAGCCGGTCGCGCCGCCCGCGAAGGACCCGCTGCGCGGCATCACGATCACGCCTTCGATGCGCGCCCTCGGCAAGTACGTGGGCGTCGTGATCGCGCTGTTCGTCGTGCAGGTGCTGCTGGGGGCCTTGACGGCCCACTACACGGTCGAGGGCGACTCGTTCTTCGGCCTCCCGATCGCCTCGTTCCTGCCGTACGCGATCAGCCGCACGTGGCACATCCAGACGGCCGTGTTCTGGATCGCGACGGCGTTCCTCGCGACCGGCCTCTTCTTCGCGCCGATCATCAGCGGGCGCGAGCCGCGCTTCCAGCGCCTGGGAGTCAACGTCCTGTTCGGGGCGCTGCTGCTCGTCGTCGTCGGATCGCTCGCCGGCGAGTGGTTCGCGATCCAGCAGAAGCTCCCCCTGGACGCGTCGTTCTGGTTTGGCCACCAGGGCTACGAGTACGTCGACCTCGGCCGCGCCTGGCAGGTCGCGCTGTTCGTCGGGCTCCTGCTGTGGCTCTTCCTGATGATGCGCACCGTGGCGCCGGCCCTGCGCGAGAAGTCGCCGAACCGCGGGATGCTCGGGCTCTACTCGGCCTCGGTGGCCGCGATCGGGCTGCTGTACGCGTCCGGGTTCATGTTCAGCGCGCGCTCGCACCTGGCCGTGGCCGAGTACTGGCGCTGGTGGGTCGTGCACCTCTGGGTCGAGGGCTTCTTCGAGGTCTTCGCCACCGGCACGCTCGCGTTCCTGTTCAGCCGCATGGGCCTGATCGGCATGCGCAGCGCGACGCGCGCCTTCATCGCGTCGACGACGATCTTCCTGCTGGGCGGCATCCCCGGGACGTTCCACCACCTGTACTTCAGCGGAACCCCGATCTCGATCACGGCGATCGGCGCGACGTTCAGTGCGCTGGAGGTCGTCCCGCTGGTCCTGATCGGCAAGGAGGCGATCGACACGCTGCGCATGCAGCACCGCGCGCCGTGGATGGAACGCTATCGCTGGCCGATCTACTTCTTCGTGGGCGTGACGTTCTGGAACCTGGTCGGCGCGGGCCTCTTCGGCTTCCTGATCAACCCGCCGATCGCGCTGTACTTCATGCAGGGCCTGAACACGACGCCCGTGCACGGCCATACGGCCTTGTTCGGAGTGTACGGACTGCTGTCGCTGGGTCTCGTGCTGCTGATCGCGCGCAAGATCTGCGCCGACCGGCCCTGGCGGGAGGGCGCGCTGCGCTACTCGTTCTGGGCGATGAACGTCGGCCTGGCGCTGATGGTGCTCCTGTCGCTGCTCCCGATCGGGCTGGCGCAAACCTGGGCCAGCGTCGAGACCGGGCTCTGGTACGCCCGCAGCGCCGAGTTCCTGCAGAGCCCGCTGCTGGAGCAGCTGCGCTGGCTGCGCATCGTCGGCGACACGATCTTCCTCACCGGAGTGGCCTCGCTGGTCTGGTTCATGCTGGGCCTGAAGACCGGCTGGTCGTTCCAGCCCGAGCGGGCCGGGAGTGTGGTCGAGGAGCGCACCCGCGCTCGCGCGACCGCCGGAGTCTGAGGCCCCGTCGGGCTCGGAACCGACCGAAGACGCGCCCGGCCCGTGGACGATCGCGGGCCGGGCGCTATCCTCTTCCACCGCCAATCACAGGTTCCGGACCCCGGGCCACGACCACCACGCACACCTCAGCCCACACGGCCACTTCTCCCAGCGACATGACGTTCGACAAGCAACTCCAGAAGGTCCGTACCCAGGACGGTTTCATCGCAGCTCTCGACCAGAGCGGCGGCAGCACGCCGAAGGCCCTGAAGCTCTACGGAGTCGAGGAGAGCGAGTACTCGGGCGACGAGGAGATGTTCGCGAAGGTGCACGAGATGCGCACGCGCATCATCACGAGCAAGAGCTTCAACGGCGACCGCATCCTGGGCGCGATCCTGTTCGAGAACACGATGGACCGCGAGATCGGCGGCAAGCCGACGGCCCAGTACCTGTGGGAGGACAAGCAGGTCGTTCCGTTCCTCAAGGTCGACAAGGGCCTCGCGGACGAGACGGACGGCGCGCAGATCATGAAGCCGATGCCGGACCTCGACGCGCTGCTCGCGCGCGCGAAGAAGAACGGCATCTTCGGCACCAAGATGCGCTCCGTCATCAAGCTGGCGAACCCGAAGGGCGTGAACGCCGTCGTCGACCAGCAGTTCGAGATCGGCCTGCGCATCGTCGCCG
>CAYGPA010000245.1:0-8178 GCA_964351535.1 uncultured Planctomycetaceae bacterium | reverse complement strand
TGGCCCAGCCGGCGGGCGGCCCCATGCGCGTGTTGGCGAGGCGCCAGCCCTCGGCCAGCGCCGTGTCGATCCACGTCGCCTCGGCGAGGTTCAGCGGGATCGCCGGCGTTGCGCGAATGCCCTCGATGCGCTCGCGCAGGAAGAACGCGAAGCCGCTCTCGCCCGCGCCGTGCGCGCTGATGATCGTCGCGTCGACGAGACCGCCGATCGCCTGCGAGCGGAAGGGCACCACGCCGACCCAGCGGGCGAGCGCGCTCGCTCCCGGCAGCGCCGCCGAGAGCAGACCGTCGCTGTCCAGGTCGACCGCGCCCGCGCCGTCGCCCGCGGTGTCGGCCCACGTCTCCAGCATCGTGAGCGTGGAGAGCGCATCGGGCTGGAACACGAACGCCTGACCGTCCACCAGCGGCTGGTCGTCGCGCAGGTGCAGGCCGAGCTGGACCAGGTCCCGCGCGAGCGGCCAGCCGCCGTCGCCGTGCAGCGCCTCGACCCGCGCCGGATCGACGACGGACTGGGGCGTCGGAAGGAGGTCGTCGAGGAGCTCGCGCAGTCGCCACGAGCGGACCGTGTGCCCGCCCTTCAACACGAACGGCAGCGGGTACCACCCGCCCACCGGCAGGTGGTTGGCCGAGTAGACGAAGCCGTCGGCGGGATCGAGCACCGCGGGCTTGAGGTCGTGCGGCACGATGTCCAGCCAGTCGGAGGCCGCGACCGAACCGTCCAGCGACGCGCGTCCACCCAGCGCCGAGGGATCCGCGCGCAGCGGCAGCGCGCCGACGACGGAGTAGCCGATCGAGCCGGCCGCGTCGGCGAAGACGCAGTTCATGCCGGGATAGGTGACGCCGCCGAGCGCGGCACGGAACGAGGCGGCGTTGCCCGCGCGGTACGCGGCCAGCCAGCCGGCGGCCGGCGCGCCCGGCGCGGCCGAACGCCCGGCCCACTGCAGCGCGAACTCCTCGCCCGCCTGGACGTCCGCGACGTAGCGCGCGTCCCCGGGGAACTCCGTCACCACCGGACCCCAGACGGTCTCGCGGTAGCGCACCGACACCGGCGCCCCGCCGGCGACGAGGACGGTCTCCGCGGCGTCGACCGCCCACGGCGTGGGCTGGCCGTCCAGCAGATATCTGCCCCCGGGGTTGGCCGGGTCGAGCACCAGCTCGAAGAGATCCGCCTGGTCGAGGCCCGAGGCCGTGACGCTCCAGGCGACCGTGTCGGTCGAGCCGACGAGGAAGTTGGGGCTGCCGGCAGGCGTGACGCCGCGGACCTCGAAGGTCGCGCCCACGACGTGCGCCTCCCACAGCGAGTTCGGGTTCCGCAGCGGCAGGCGCGGGTCCCCGACGAGGATCGCGCGTCCCGTCGTCGTGCGCGCGCCGGAGACGGCCCACGCGTGGCTGAAGTGCGCGCGGTCGTCGATCAACGTCGCGCCCGCGATCGGCCCGGGGAAACCGAACTGGGCCGCGTAGGCGTCGATCGCGGCCCGCGTGGCGGCGGGCACGTCGCCCTGCTGGACGACGGCGGCCTCCTCGTCGATCACCCGATCGGGGAACAGCGCGTCGGTCGCGCCGTCGACGCCCAGCGTCGGTACGAGCGCCTCGTGGCTGTGGCGCGTCGCCGCCTCGTCCAGCGGCTCGGCGCCGCCGAAGAAGCGGGCCAGGCGCATCCACAGGAGCACGCTGTCCGCCGGCGTCCAGGTCTCGATCGGGATGCCGGTCGTCGCGAACAGCGGGTGCAGCAGCGCGCCCGGCGACTGGACGAAGTCGTTGACGCCGTCGGCATAGGCCTGGAGGAAACTCCGCGTCTCCGCGTCGAGTCCCGCGGCCAGCTGCTGCGCGAGTCGGTCGTAGCCCAGCAGGCGCATGCGCACGTCGTGGCGCACGAACTCGTTGCTGCCGTCGCCGCCGTCGGGGCCGAAGACCTCCGCCATGCGGCCCTGCATCGCCAGGCGCAGGTAGCTCATCTGCAGGAAGCGATCCTCCGCGCAGGCGTAGCCGAGGCCGTAGTACGCGTCCCGGTCGGTGGCGGCGAACACGTGCGGGACGCCGAAGCGATCGCGGACGACGTCGAGCGTCACGGCCGGGGGCGGTCCACCGGAGCCACCACCTCCACCCCCCCCGCCGCCGCAGGCGGAGACGAGGGTGACGGCGAGGACGGGCAGAGTTCGGCCGAGGCCGCGGAGAGCGAGCGAGAGTTGAAGCACGGCTGGGGGAGGTCCGGCTGGGAGGGAGGCGGAGGAACCCCCCAGTCTACCCCCGGCCCGCCGACTCCGCCGGGAGGGTCGCGGCGGTTGCGCGCTCCCCCCGTGGCGTCCAGGATCCGGCGATGGGCGATCGCTTCCGCACCCTGGCCGCCGAGACGCGCTGGGAGCCCCCGAAGACCAAGGGCTCGCGCTTCCTGGCGGTCCTGGCCCCGGTGGGCTCTCGCGCGGAGGCGCTGGAGCTCGTCGAGCGCCTGCGGGCAGAGTTCGGCGACGCCACGCACCACTGCTGGGCCTACCGCCTGGGACGGGACGGCGAGGACTGGCGCTACGGAGACGACGGCGAGCCCAGCGGCAGCGCCGGCCGCCCCATGCTCCAGCAGCTCGAGGGCCGCACCCTGACCGGCGTCGCCGCCGTCGTCGTGCGCTGGTTCGGCGGGACGAAGCTCGGCGTCGGCGGCCTCGTGCGAGCCTACGGCGGCGCCGTCGCGGAGGCGCTCGACCGGGCGGAGGTCAAGGAAGTGATCTTCACGCGCCGCCTGCGCGTCGAGCACCCCTACACGTGCTCCGGCGCCGTCCAGAGCGTCCTGGTGGCCGCCGGCCTCGAGCCGCGGGAGGCCCGGTACGGCGCCGACGTGAGCTTCGTCGTGGACGTTCCCGAGGCGCGGGTCGAGGCCTTCGTGCGCGAGCTGGTGGACCGCACCGCCGGTCTGGGCCGCGTCGAGGGGTTCTCTCCGGACTGACTGGGTTCCGTGTGGAATCCGCCCGCGGGACGGGTTCGAGCCCTCGATGCAGGCGGGATTCGCGTTAGCCGCGGTTGCGGCCCACAGGAGCGCGCCCCGCCCGTATGCGGTGCTCCGACGCGTTCTCGACCCCTCGGAGGCCCCATGCTGCACCGTACGGCTCCCGCCGCGGCCCTCGCCGCACTGCTCACGCTGGCTTCGTGCGCCGGCTTCTCGTTCGGGACGCAGGAGCTCGCGCTCCGGCCGATCCCCGAGGAGGACGCGTTCGAGCTCCTGCTGGTCTACGAGGGAGTCGTGCCGCACGGCGAGCAGCCCGCCGACCTCGAGCGAGCCGTCCGCACCCTGGCCCGGATCACGGAGGGTCGGCGCCAGGCGATCCTGCTCGGGTGGCCGTTCGAGTTCGACCTCGACGACGACGGCCTGTTCGAGCACGAAGCCGAGTCCGCCCAGCGTCTGCGCGCCTACGCCGACAACGTCGAGCTGCTCGACGTGGGACTCGCCCGGGACGGCGAGCGCCTGATCCTCCACCAGCGCTTTCGGTTCGGGGAGGCGAGCGCGGGCCTCGAGATCCTGAACGCCGCGTGGAGCGAGTTCGCGCTCGAGCTCGGCCGCACGGACGACCTGGAGGAGGCGCTCGACCCGCGGTCGGCGGAGCTGTGGGTCCAGCACGCGCAGGCGGGGCGTGACTGGCTCGTGCTCGACGAGAGCGGCCTCGAGCTGCGCATTCCCGCCTCCAGCGCCGGCGCGGCCCGGCTGGTGCGAGAACTCTGCGCGGGGATGGTCGCCGCCGGTCGAGCCGAGGTGGACGGCCACCGCGCGGTCGGTTCGCTCATGGGGGTCTCGTTCGAGGACGAGGTCCTGACCGCGCGCTTCGGGCTCGACGACGCCGGCATCGTGCGCTTCGTCCTACCGCTGCGGCCCGCGGGCGACGCGCTCGAGCTCATCGAAGCGCTCGAGAGGTCCGAGGTTCGCACGAACTCCCCGGAGGCGACGGCCGAGGCCCGGGCCGCGTTCGCGGACTGACTCGATCCCCGGGCGCCGCGGCGGCCCGTTTACCCGGTGGCAGCGAGGGCCTCGGCGAGGCTCGCGACGGCGACCTCCAGGTCCTGCTGGATCTCTGCCCGGTCCCGCGCGGTCGGACCCCACTCGTTCTGTTCGAGGGCCAGGAAGCGACCCTGCGGCCCCATCGCGAAGCACTTCAGGGCCAGGACCGCGCTGCCGTCGGAGCGCCCGAGCAGGAGTTCCCGCGACGTCCGGGCCAGGACCGTGGCCTCCCAGGTCGAGCCGCTCGCCAGTCGGAGCTTCACGGACGCGCCCTCGACGAGCGGTTCGCTCGAGGCCTCCACCTCTTCGGCGAGCCAGCGCCGCAGGCCCTCCACCGTGTCGAACAGGGGCTGCACCTGCGCGTACTCGAAGGTCGCCGGCCGCATCGCGATCGCGTGGACGCGGGGTTCGGCGCAGCGGTTCTCGAGCACGTACTTCAAGGTCGCGAGCGCCATCTCCCAGCCGGAGTCCGTGCCCTCGTACTCGTCGTCCCACTCCTCCCCGTCCAGGAAGCCCGAGTTCGCGAGACGCAGGAGCGTCGTGCCCCCCTCGTCGCTCACGAAGATCTCCTGGAGGGCCGGGGGCCGGCCGGGAGCGTCGCCGCCGAAGGCCAGGTAGCGCCCGGACTCGGCCTCGAAGACCTCGACCGGCAGGTCGTAGCCGAACGACTCGAAGATCCAGCGCACCGTCGCGCCGGTCCGCATGTCCCCCACCGCGCGGTCGACGAACCAGCGGGAGATCCCGCTCGACTGGGCCCAGGCGTTCCAGACCTCCTGCGGGTCCGCGGCGATGCGGACCTCCTTGCGAATCGTGCGGCCCTGGTGCTTGCGTTCCTGACTCATCGTGCCGGTCCTCCGTGTCCCGGGTCCTCGCCGTCGGAACTCTGCCCCGACTCCACCGCGACGGCGTCCGGTGGAATCGGGTGGCAACCGAGCACGACGCGGTAGGGTCTCCCCGCCGCCGGTTCGCCCGCAACCGTCCTCATGGGTCCCGCGTGCTCCGCGACGACCCGGGTGACCGCGTCGCGCAGCGCCTCGGTGAAGCGCCGACGCTGCTCCGCGTCCTCGAAACGCACGTCCGCCGTCATCGAGAGCGTGGCCAGTCGCTTGCCCTGCCCGGCCGCCTCGCCCGAAGCGCGCGCCACCTCCCGCTGGGTCCTCGCGGCGAGAGCCAGCAGGTACTCGGCGCTGTGCACGTCCTCGACGGCGCGCCAGTCGACCTCGAGCGGTCCGAGCACCTCCGGCGCGATCAGGTAGGCACGCGCGGTGGCGACCCAGCGCTGCTCGTAGAGGTTGCGCTTGCGGCGACGACCGGCGTCGCGCAGGAAGCCGTGCCGGGCCAGCTCGCGAACGTGGTAGTTGACCTTCTGCCGCGGCAAGCCGAGATCGGCGGCGATCGCCGTCGGCGAACGGGGCTTGCGCGCACGCCCGAGGATCTCGAGCCGCAGCGGGCTCAGCAGGGCGCCTGCTCGCCGGACATCGGACACGCACTCGAGCTCGGGCATCGCGACGGCCATGACAGGAAATCTATTCATGACAAATTTTCCTGTCAACAACTATCCCCCACCGGGGGCAGACCGGGCCGACTGGGGAGGGGTTGCGCTCGGGGTCGAGACGATCGGGGTGCCCCGGTCTCTCCCGAGGGGCGTAAGCTCAGGGCTTACCGACAAACCATGATCTTGCTTGCGGGAATACCCTGACGGAGAGCTCCCTCATCCGGAGGGTGAAAACCCGCATCCACTCCCGCCGACCGTCGAACTGCTAGTGATGGATGAGCGATTCGAAACTGTGGAACGCCTCGAGGCCCCCGAAGGGGTGGCCAACAGGGCGTTGGGGCACCTGGACCTCACCACCGACCAAGCCAGATCCGCTGGCCTGATCTCCGTCGGGAAGGTGGCTGCGGCCACAGGAATTTCCGCCCACGCGCTCCGCATGTGGGAGCGACGTTACGGCACACCCCGTCCGGTCCGGCTCTCGTCGGGTCACCGGCGCTACACCCCCGATCAGGTTCAGTGGCTTCGCCTCGTGGCGAAGTGTCTCGATCGCGGCGATCGGCCTGGCCGAGTCCTGCGTCGGTCGGCCGAGGACCTCCGCAAGGTCCTGGACGACGCCCCGAGTTCGTGAGCGCCAAGACGTTCGTGCGGCGCAGCCGGATCTCCGCCCCCGTCGAAGATCTGCTGCGATGGCACGGACGCGATGGGGCCTTCCGGCGCCTGACTCCCCCGTGGGAGCGCGTCGAGATGCTCGAGCATTCCGGCGGCATCGAGCCGGGTGCGCGACTCGTGCTGCGCACTCGGCTCGGGCCTATCTGGAAGCGCTGGGTGGCCGAGCACGAGGCCTTGCCCGAGGGCGTGGGGTTCCGCGACGTCCAGGTGTCCGGTCCGTTCGCGCGCTGGGAGCACGAACACCGCTTCGAGCCCAGCGGTCCGCGAGCCTCGACGCTCGAGGACCACATCGTGTACGCGCTACCCGCGGCGCCTCTCTCGCACTTCTTCGGCGGCTGGTTCGTCCGCCGCAGTCTGGAACGCATGTTCGCGTACCGACACCGGATCACCGAGCTGGACCTGAGGAGACACATGCAAGCCGCCACCGCAGAACCGAGCACCGCGAAGAAGACGCTGCGAGTCGTCGTGACCGGAGCCTCCGGTCTCGTGGGCCGTGCGCTGACGGATTTTCTCTCCACCGGCGGCCACGACGTGGTGCGCATGGTGCGCCGCGAGGCGCGCGGGCCGAAGGAGATCCAGTGGAGCACGGAGCCTTTCGAGGTCCGTGCCGACGAGCTCGAGGGAGCCGATGCGGTCGTGCACCTCGCGGGCGAGAACATCGCCGCCCGTCGCTGGTCCGACGCTCAGAAGGAGCGGATCCGCGGCAGCCGCGTCGACGTCACCGCGCGTCTCTGCGAGACCCTCGCGAAGCTCGAGCGGCCTCCGCAGACCTTCGTCTGCGCCTCGGCCACGGGCTTCTACGGAGATCGCGGCGCGGAGGTCCTGGACGAGTCCAGCGCTCCCGGCACCGGCTTCCTCGCCGACACCTGCCAGGCGTGGGAGGCCGCCGCGCAGCCCCTGGCCGGAAGCGCCACGCGGGTCGTGCACGCACGCTTCGGCGTGATCCTGAGCCCCGCGGGCGGCGCGCTCGCGAAGATGCTGACGCCGTTCAAGCTGGGCGGCGGCGGTCCGGTCGGCAGCGGCGATCAGTACATGAGCTGGATCGCGCTGGACGACGTCGTCGGCGCGCTGCACCACATGCTCCAGGACTCCACGCTCTCCGGCCCGGCCAACGTGGTCTCCCCCGAGCCCGTCACGAACCGCGAGTTCGCCAGGACGCTGGGACGCGTGCTCTCGCGCCCGGCGATCCTGCCGATGCCCGCGTTCGCGGCGCGCCTGGCCTTCGGAGAGATGGCCGACGAGCTGCTGCTCTCCGGCGCCCGCGTGATGCCGACGGCGCTGACGCGCGCCGGATTCGAGCCGGAATACCCTCGCCTCGAAGCCGCCTTGCGCCACATGCTGGGTCGCTAGGGACGTCCCGTCCCCTCCGCGCGCCGCAAGCATCCGCCCTCCACGGGCGTACGAAGCGGACGCGACCACGAGCGAGCACCATGGGGAACACGACGGCGAAGGACGGAAGCTGGCGCGTCTGGAACGACGCGGCCCAGCCGATCCGCCTCGGCGTGTCGGCCTGCCTGATGGGGCAGTCCGTGCGCTACGACGGGGGTCATCAGCGCGACCGGTTCCTGGTCGACGACCTCGGCCAGTGGGTCGAGTTCGTGACGGTCTGCCCCGAGGTCGAGGTGGGACTGGGCACACCGCGCCCGACGCTGCGACTGTTCTCGTCCGACGGCGAGGACGTCCGCCTGGTCATGCCGGCGCAGGAGCGCGACCTGACCGACGACATGAACCGCTACGCGAGCGAGCGCGTCCAGCGTCTGGAGACGGCGCAGCTCGACGGCTTCGTGCTGAAGAAGGGCTCGCCCTCGTGCGGCATGTCGCGCATCAAGATCTACGCGGAGAAGGGCTCGCGCGGGAACGACGGCGTCGGCCTGTTCGCCGCGGAGCTGATGCGGCGCATGCCCGGTCTGCCCGTCGAGGAGGACGGGCGGCTGAACGATCAAGCGCTGCGCGAGAACTTCATCGAGCGGGTGTTCTGCCACCACCGCTGGCGGCTCTTCCGCGCCAGCCGGCCGCGCGGCGCCGACCTGGTCGAG
>CAYGPA010000244.1:0-8178 GCA_964351535.1 uncultured Planctomycetaceae bacterium | reverse complement strand
TCAGCCGTCGGCCGGCAGGTAGACCCACAGCTCGGGACGACCCGCGTTGCAGTGCACGGCGCGCGGCAGCAGCGAGAGCCCGGCGTGGGACAGGTAGAGCGCCGTCCGCGCCAGGTGCCAGGCTCCGGTCGGACGCGCGGACGGCTCCTCGAGGGCGCGCACGCGCCCCGCGACGGAGGGCACGGGGTGGAAGATGCTCTCGAGGGCGGGCGAGCGCTCGGGCTCGTCGTCCTGCATGCGGTCGAGCCTCCTCACGGCCGCGGCCAGGCCGCTGCGCGCCTCCGCCGTGCTCGCGACGCGCGCGTCCGCGGCGACCGTCGCGCGACGACTCGGCGCGGGCAGCACGAGCAGGCCGAGGAACGTCCAGATCGTGAAGCCGAGGGCGGTCGCGACGAGCTCGGAGAGCGTGCGCACGCCCGCGCCCGGGACCAGGCTCGCGAGCAGGAAGCCCGCGACGTTCCAGGCCGCGGCCAGCGCCAGGGAGCGCCGCCAGGCGCCGGACTTCAGGATGAGGCGCCGGCGCTCCAGCAGCAGGCGCCGCGTGTTCGGGTCGAGCGCGCGCGACCAGTGCTCCGGCAGCACCGGCGTGGCGAACGCACCGGTGAACCCGCCCGAGAAACCCGGGTCGGCGCCCGCCAGGACGATCGGACGCCGGCCGGAATCCGCCGCGCGTCCCGCCGGCGCCGGGACGCGGCGCAGGCCACCGACCCAGCGGGCCAGGGGCTCCTGGAGCAGGATCATCAGGCCGAGGACGACCGCGAATGCGAGGAGCGCCGCCGGGCGTCCTCCGACGCGACCCGCCGCGAGCAGCAGCGTCCCGCTGCCCGTCGTGACGAGGAGCAGCGCTCCGACCCCGCGCAGCCAGGCGCGCGCGAAGCCGACCGCGGAGGGGTGGGGCCGCGCGTAACGCCGCGGGAGGACGTAGCCCCCCAGGACGTCGAACGGCAGCGTGAACAGGGCCGCGAGCGCCGAGACGAGCGCCAGGCTCGCGGCGTCGGATCCGGGCGTTCCGCCGCGCTCCGTCAGAGTCCGGGCCGGGACGTCGGCGAGCAGCAGCGCCGCCGCCAGCACGACCAGCGTTCCCACGCCGGTCACGCCCAGGCGCAACCGTGCGCGCGCGTAGGTCACGGAGGGTCGTCCCATGGGGGAGACTTCGCTCCGCGCGAGGTCGCGGATGCCGGGGGACGTTCGATTCCGCCGCGGTGGCGGCGTCGAAGTCTCGCGGGAGTCGTTCAGGCCTCGCGGATCCAGCGCCAGAGGCGCGCCTCGAGGTGGGCGAGGTCGCGGTGGGTCGAGCGTTCGACGGCGTCGCGCAGCGAGTGCGACTTGCCGAGCCAGCCGAGCACGGCGCGCGTGCGCCGCGGGTCGCCCTCGAGCAGGAACGCGCCGAGCGCGCGGCAGAGGTGCTCGGCGTCGGCGCCCAGTCCGGAGCTCTGCGACTGCGCGGCGAGCTGCGCGAGCGTCGGGGGATCCGAGCAGGCGAGCAGGTGCTCGAGACTGCGCGGGAGCGAGCCCACGTCCTCCTCGCCCAGCAGCCCGGTCACGTAGGTCGCCAGCGCCTCGAAGGTCGCCGTGTCCGACTGCAGCACGCCGTAGCGGTCGGCGAGGACCAGCGCGACGGCCTGCCGGCGAACCTGCTGCAGGCGCTGCTCCGGAGTGCGGTCGGCGAGCACCAGGTCGCGCGTGTTCGGCACCCAGTAGTTGGAGAAGCGCGCGAACGACGGTCCGCGGCCGAGCAGGGCCTCGTGGGAGCGCTCGAAGGACCGGCGCTGCCCGGCGCTCGCCGCGACCAGGATCCGGAACGGCCGCGGGCGGAAGTGCCGGATGTTCGCCGCCTCGAGCAGCAGGCGGACGGCGGCCTCCGCGTGCCTGGCGAGCGTCTCCAGCTCGCGCGGCGACACGCCTCCGACGACGCGCACGTGCGTCGTGTCGAAGGCCGTCCCCGGGCAGCCGAGGTCGAGTTCGGACTCGCTGACCTCGGACGGGCGCACTTCGACCTCGCTCGACAGCAGGCGGTGCGCCTCGGCGGCGAGCTCGGGTCGGCGGGCGCGCGCGGTGGCGGTCTCGGCCAGCACCCAGTCCCCCCGGCCGTCGCGCACCTCGCCCCGGGCCTCGCGGGCCGCCGTGCAGTCGGGGTCGATCACCACGAGGTCGGCGTGCAGCTCGTCCAGCGCATCGGGCCGCGCCGCGATCGGCTCCAGCTCGATCCGGAGCGAGCGCACGTCGCTGAAGGCACGCGCGATGCGCGCGCGGCGCTGCTCGAGCTCGGCGCGCTGGTCCTCGGTCGCGCGCGAGCGCGGTTTGCGGTACGAGCTGCTCGCCCGCCAGCCCTCGCGCGTCCTGCGGAATTTCAGGCGTCGGCGGGCCTCTTCGTGGTCGGGCCGGAAGTGCAGCACGGAGCCCAGGACCTCGTCGCGCTCGGCGAAGAGGCGCTCCGCGTGGCACCAGGCGGCCAGGTCCTCGAGATCGCCGACGAGTTCCACGACGGCGATGGCCCGCGGCGCTCCCAGGCGACCGGCGGTGGTCAGCGCTCCGTCGAGGGCGCCCAGGGGGCCCGCCGTCAGGAACGCGGTGAGCGCGAAGCCCACGGTCTTCTGGATCATGTCGTCCTCTCCCCCCGCGGCTTCGAACCTCGCCGCTGTTCTCGGGAGGGGCGGACGGCGCGGAGACGCACGCCGTTTTCCGCCGGATTCGTCGCGAGCCGGACGGTTCGCGCGGCATCGTAGGGGCCATGGACACCCGTCTGGACGACGCCACCGTCTTCATCACCGGCGCCTCGGGCGGCATCGGCCGCGCCCTGACCGAGGTGTTCGCGGGGGAGGGGGCGCGCCTCGTGCTGCAAGGACATCGCAATTTCGGCGACCTGCACGCGTGGCTCGAGGAGCAGCCCTTCCGCGACCGCGCCCTCGCGATCGAAGCCGACGTGAAGGACCCCGCCCAGCTCGAGACGGCCATGGAGCGCGCCGTCGAGAAGTGGGGCCGCATCGACGTCTGCGTCGCCAACGCCGGCATCTGGCCTCCGGAGTCGCTGCTCCTGCACGAGTCGCCGGAGCAGCGCGTACGCGAGGTCGTCGACGTGAACCTGATGGGCGCGCTGTGGACCGCGCGCGCCTTCATGAAGGCGCTCGCGCGCGTCGGACCGCGAGACGACGGCGCGGGGGCGAGCATCACGTTCATCGGCTCCACCGCCGGTCAGTTCGGGGAGCGCGGCCACGCCGAGTACGCCGTCGCCAAGGCGGGGCTGGTCGGACTCGTGCGCACGCTGAAGAACGAGGTCGTCGAGCTGGACCCCTACGCGCGCGTGAACATGGTCCAGCCGGGCTGGACCGTCACGCACATGACGCGGCGTGAACTGGAGATCGCCGGGGCCATCGCCGGCGTCGCGCAGACCATGCCGCTGCGCCAGCTCGCGCGCGCGAGAGACGTGGCCCGCGCCGTGCTGTTCCTGTCCTCGCCCAGCATGTCGCGGCACGTCAGCGGCGAGGTGCTGACCATCGCCGGCGGCATGGAGGGGCGCGTCCTCTGGGACCGTGACCACGTCGACGAGGAGGCCGTACGCGTGCGCTTGACGCACGACTGAACCGCGATGGCCGAGCGTGGAGCCAGGAACCGGAACCGGCGACGTACCCGACGCTTCCCCTGGGCGGAGCTGCGGACGCGCGAGCTGCTCGACGTGCGCATCTGCGACCTGGGCGTCACGATCGAGAGCAGCGAGGCGCTGACCAGCCGACTCGAGCGGCTGGAGCAGCAGCTCGCGCGCGCGTCGATACCGCTGCGGCCGCGCGCGTGGCTCTCGACCGACTGGTTCGCTCCGGACGGCTCGGTCGGCTTCGCGGTGCCCTTCTTCCTCGCGCACCCGCGCCTCCAGCGCCTCGAGCGGCGCATGATGCAATGCGTCGAGGGCGGCAGCCTCGACTGGTGCATGCGGCTCCTGCGGCACGAGGCGGGGCACGCCGTCGACAACGCCTGGCGCCTGCGCCGCAGGCGCCGGTGGCGCGAGGCATTCGGGCCCGCCGGGACTCCGTACCGCGAGTCGTACTCCCCCGATCCGAGGAGCCGCGCGCACGTCCTGAACCTGGGCGAGTGGTACGCGCAGAGCCACCCCGTCGAGGACTTCGCGGAGACCTTCGCCGTCTGGCTGCAGCCGGGCTCGCGCTGGCGCACGGGCTACGCGGGATGGTCGGCGCTGCGCAAGCTCGAGTGCGTGGAGGAGCTCATGCAGCACGTTCGGGACACGCCGCAGGTCGTGCGCACCCGCGTGCGCGAGGAGCCCGTCTCGTCGGTGCGCAGCACGCTGCGCGAGTATTACGCGCAGAAGCGCCGGCGCTACGCCGTCGAGCAGCGCGGCGAGTACGACGACCTGCTCGAGACGCTGTTCCCGGAGCCGCGCGGCCGCTCCTACGGCGCCGCGTCCGGATTCCTGCGGCGCCAGCGGACCGCGTTGCGCGGCCGCATCGCGCTGCTCTCGGGGCTGCATCCTTACGTCGTCGATCAGGTCGTGGCCGCGCTGATCCCGCGCTGCCGCGAGCTGGGCCTGCAGCTCTCGCGCGGACCGCGCGAGGCTCGGATCGACGTGGCCATAGCGTTGACAGTCGCCGTTCAGGACCTCGCCCGGCGGCCCCACCCGGTGTACACACGTTGAAGAAACTACGCATCCTGGCGCTGTTCAACGAGGGGCACCTGCCGCCCGAGTCCAAGGCGGAGCTCGGCGGTGAGCTCGACGACGCCTGGGCAGCCTTCGAGCTGGTCGACGTGTTGCGACGCATGGGGCACGAAGTCGACGTCCTGGGCGTCCACGACGAGCTGGCGCCGATCCGCATGGCGATCGAGCGCGGCGACCCGCACATCGTCTTCAACCAGATCCTCGACTTCCACGGCGCCGCGCTCTACGACGCGCACGTCGTCAGCTACCTCGAGCTCCTGAAGGTCCGCTATACGGGCTGCAACCCGCGCGGCATCCTGCTGGCCAGCGACAAGACGCTCGCCAAGAAGATCCTGACCTACCACCGCATCCGCACGCCGCGCTTCTTCGTGGCGCAGCGCGGAAGGCGCGTGCGCTTGCCCTCGAAGCTGAGTTTTCCCCTGTTCGTGAAGTCCGCCCTCGAGCACGGCTCGGTGGGCATCTCCCAGGCCTCGATCGTCTCGTCCCAGGAGGCGCTCGAGAAGCGCGTCGCCTTCGTGCACGAGAGCGTGCAGACCGACGCCGTCGTCGAGCAGTACATCGAGGGCCGCGAGCTGACCGTGACGCTGCTCGGCAACCAGCGCATCACCGCGCTGCCGGTGTTCGAGCTCTTCTTCCGCACCGTGCCCGAGGGCACCGCTCCGATCGCCACGGCCAAGGTGAAGTGGAGCCGCAAGTACCAGAAGAAGCTCGGGATCGAGAACGGGCCCGCGGAGATCGAGGCGGACAAGGAGCGCGAGATCGTCCGGATCGGCAAGCGCGTCTTCCGCGCCCTCGGCATGTCCGGATACGCGCGCATCGACTTCCGCATGGACGCCGAGGGGACGGTCTACGTCCTGGAGGCGAACCCGACGCCGGACCTGACTCCGGGAGAGGACGCCGCCGCTTCCGCGGAGGTCGCCGGCCTCGAGTACGGGGACCTCCTCAACCGAATCCTGAGTTTGGGAATGGCCTACGAGCCCGGCTGGATGTCGGCGGGATGAGCCCCGGCGAGCGCTGAGGCTCCGTCGTGTTCCATCCTCAGCACATATTTGTCGGTTTCCCCGTCCAATCCCCGGAGTTTCGGGCCTCTAAGAGGGTGTCGCTGCAGGGGAGAGAGCCGGTTCGTCGCTCTGCGACGTGCCGGACCCAAATGCGACAGCTCCTGATCGTGAATGGGATCTTCAAGGTTCCTTCACGAGGATGTGATGCTCGCTCTCCGTGGGCTCTGGCCCGGAGCTCGCGGAGGGCGACTCTTCCCGGCGAACGTTCCGAACCGCATCCGCGGCGCTACCGGATGCGGAAAGCGGCGAGCCGCGCAAGGAACCCTCCGCGCTTCGAGAAAATCTCGGCGCGGGACGCAACCGACTCGGATCGGTCGGGTCGAAGTGTGGAAGGCTTCGCTCGCGAGCCGAGGCGTGGGCGCAGAGGCCCGCGTCGCCTGGCCGCCCGTTGAAGAAGTGCTCCAGATGCCACGGCCCTGGCGCTGGATGACTTTTTCAACGGGCTGCTAGGCTGGAAGCCGAGCGAGCCGCGTCCGACCTGGACGAGATCCCGCGTCGAGGATCGGGACCGAACGAGAGGGAGCAGCCTTGCGAGACGAACCCGTCCTGCCAGAAGCCTCGGGCGACCCGCCGGCGGTCGACCCGACCGCGAACCCGACCGCCGAGCCGGACCTCCAGCCGGACGATCGGCGTGAGTCGGGCGGAGAGGAAGAGGCGATCTTCCGCGAGCTGTTCGGTCTGGGCTACAGCAAGCTCTGCCTCAACGCGGGCGCCGGGATCGGGCCCGACCTGCGTCGCCACCTCGACGCGGACGACATCGTGCAGGACGCCTTCCTCAAGGCCTTCGAGCTGATCGACCGCATCGACCTCCAGGACGGAGCCGGCTTGCTCGTCTGGCTCCGGCGCATCACCGAGCACAAGATCCAGGAGAAGGTCCGGTACTGGAGCACGTGCAAGCGCTCCGGCGCCGAGGAGCTCCGTCCCGAGGCCGACGGGACCGAGGAGCGGGCCGAGGCCGCCGGGGACGGCGCCGCCGGCTCGGCGCGACCCGGCGCCGCCGAGCAGCTCGGCGATCGCGAGGTGCTCGGCGTGCTGTTCGGCGTCGCCGGCCGCATGAAGCCCGACCAGCGCGACGTGATCCTCCTGCGCGACTTCTTCGAGGTCTCGTGGGCCGAGATCGCGAACATCCTGGACCGCCCGACGGTCGGCGCCGCCCAGCAGCTCCACCTGCGCGCCTGCACCGAGCTGCGCCGCACGTGCGGTGAAGAGATGGACTGAACGGCGTCACCCGAGCGCTCCCGGCAGGCTCGCGCGCCCTTCTCCGGCCCTCCGGTCAGAGCGACTTGCGCAGCTGCGGTTCCTCGTCGCCGCCGCGCGCGGCGGCCTGGTAAGCGAGGAGCGTCGAGCGCGCGCACTCGCGCCACGTGAACTCTCTCGCGCGCGCGCGTCCGCGCATCGAGAAGTCCAGCGCGATCTCCGGCTCGGCCAGGATGCGGCGCGTGGCCTCGAAGATGCGCTCGGGCTCGGTCGGCTCGACGAGGAAGGCCGCCTCGCCGCAGACCTCGGGCATCGACGTCACGCAGCTCGCCACGGTCGGCGTGCCGCAGGCCATGGCCTCGAGGGGCGGCAGGCCGAAGCCCTCGCTGAGGCTCGGAAACAGGAAGGCGTCGGCCTGGGAGTAGAGGCGCGGCAGCTCGGTCTCGGAGACGAAGCGTCGCCACTCGACGCGGTGGCGCGCGGGCGAGTTCGCGAGCGCGCGTTCGAAGTCCTCGCTGCCCCAGCCGGCCGGACCGGCGACGACCCAGCGGTGGGGGAAGCCTTCGCGCACGAGCAGCTCGAAGGCCTGCAGGGTGCGGACGTGGTTCTTGCGCGGCTCGACGCGCGACACGGTCAGCACGTACGGCTCGTCGGCCTTCGGGAAGCCCTCGGGGGGCAGGTCGCGCGTGATGTGGTCGCAGCCGAGCGGCGTGTGCGAGACGCGCGCGGGGTGCGCGCCGAGCGCCATCACGACCTCGGCCCCGCTGAACTGGCTCGGAACCAGCACGCGCTTGGCCCGCGCGACCATCTCCCTCGCGACGCCGGTCAGCTTCTGCGCGATGGCGGGGTCCATGTAGCCGGCGTCCTGCATGTAGATGCAGTCGTGGATCGTCGCGACCTCGGCGGCCTCGCGCACGGGCAGCACGTTGTACTGCGGGTGGTGGAACACGGCGGCGCCGCCGACCAGGTCGTCGGCGCCGCGTCCGAGGCGCTGCATGACCGTCGGCAGCCAGCGCGAGGGGAAGCGCAGGCGGACGAGCTCCGCGCCGGAGCCGTCGAGGCCGAGCTCCTCGCGCGGCACGCGCACCGGCGACCACGTGTAGCCGAAGAGCCCGAGGTGCTGGCCGTAGTTCAGCTCGACGAGCCCGCGGACCAGCTCGCGCGTGTAGCGGCCGATGCCCTCGCGATGGGTCAGGGCGGGGCGGTAGTCGATGCCGACGCGCAAGCTGGCCTCCTCGCTCAGGCCGCCAGGCGGAC
>CAYGPA010000243.1:3579-8205 GCA_964351535.1 uncultured Planctomycetaceae bacterium | reverse complement strand
CCCGTGCTGGCGACCTCGCCCGTGCGGATCGAGCGGATCCAGTGCGCCACGCCGAACGCGACACCGAACAGGAACAGCGGCAGGCCGAGTGCGAGGAAGGCCGAGACGGCCGTGAAGTCGAACAGGAAGTAGCGCCGCACGATGCGCCGCCACAATCCGCCGACGAGTCGCGGCGGGAAGCCGACGAGGGAGCCGCCGACCGAGAGCGACGACGGCTCGTCGCCGTAACGCGCCGGGATCGCGACGTCCTGGACGCGCGCGCGCAGGATGCCCAGCTCGATCAGGAGGCCGCTCTCGAAGAAGTAGTCGCGCGGCAGCCGGTCGAGGTCGAGCAGGCGCACGACGTGCGCGCGCACCGCGAAGTAGCCGTTGGTCGGGTCGAACATGTCCCAGTGGCCCGACGCGAGCTTCAGCAGGAACGTCAGCGCGGTGTTCCCGACCAGCCGCTCGGCGGGCATCGCGCGCAGCGCCTCGCGATCCAGGTAACGGTTGCCCTTGGCGAGGTCGGCCTCGCCCGCGAGCACCGGAGCCAGCAGCGCCGGCAGGTAGTCGGGGTCCATCTGACCGTCGCCGTCCATCTTGACCACGAGGTCGGCGCCCAGCTCGAGCGCGCGCCGCATCCCGGTGACCATCGCGCCGCCCACGCCCTGGTTCGTGTCGTGGCGCAGCAGCTCGACCCGCTGCTCGCCGCGGCGCTCGACGCGGGTCGCGAGGTCGTCGGGGCTCGCGTCGTCGACGACGAGCACGCCGCGCACCCAGGCGGGGATCCCGTCGAGCACGCCCTCGATCTGCTCGGCTACGCGGTAGGCGGGCACGACGACCACGACGTGGACGCCCGCCGGCGGCTCGCCGCCCGCGAACCGCACGCCCGCCGGCGGTGCGCCGGCGTCGGATGCGTCCGCTCGATCGGCGGGACCTCGATCGGCGGAAGAAGGGGAGGGCGGAACGGGCATGGCGGGGCGCGAGGCCTTTCGCCATCCTAAGTGCTCGCTCGGCGAAAACGAGCGCCCGCGCCTTCGCCGCCGGCGTGGATCCGCGAGCCCTGCCGTGAACGACGCGATGATTCCCCGAGCGAGCTGGCGCGACGAGGCGTTCTACACGGCCCGACGCCGCGGGCTCTCCGTCGCCCTGCTGCTCGTGGCGCTGGTCCTGCGCCTCGCCTACCTGGCGGAGTTCCAGACGACGCCCTACGCCGACCACCCGATCGTCGACGCGCAGGCCTACGACGACCGCGCCCAGGAGATCGCCGCGGGAGACTGGCTGGGGGACCGGATCTACTACCAGGACCCGTTCTATCCCTACGCGCTGGCGAGCTTCTACACGGTCTTCGGGCACCGCTACCTGCCCGTGTACCTGGCCCAGGCGCTCCTCGGCGCGGCGCTGTGTCTGGTGGTCGTGGCGCTCGCGCGCGCGCTGTTCGAGGGCGCGCCGTTCCGCGAACGCGCGGCGTGGCTGGCGGGCTTCGCCGCGGCGCTCTGCACGCCGTTCCTGTTCTACGAGCAGCTGATCCTGAAGACGTCGCTGGGCCTGTTCCTCGGCACGGCGCACCTCACGGCGCTCGCCGGCGTCGGCACGCGCCTGGCGCGGCGCGAAGAGGTTCGCCGCGCGGTCGCGCTCGGGGTCGGCGTGCTGCTGGGACTGAACCTGCTGAACCGCGGCAACTACGTGCTGCTCGCGCCGCTCTTCGCTGCGTGGCTGCTCTGGCGTGGCGGAGGTGCGCGGCGCTCGTGGCGCGCCATCGGGCTCTACGTGGCAGGGGCGGTGCTGGTCGTCGCGCCGGTCACGCTGCGCAACCGCGCGGTGGGCGGCGAGTGGGTGCTGATCACGAGCCAGGGCGGGCAGAACTTCTACCTCGGCAACAACGAGCGCAACGAGACGGGCTCGTACGTCATGCTGGCCGAGGTCCGCCCGACGCCGACGTTCGAGCAAGTCGATTTCCAGTCCTGGGCCGAGCGCGACCTGGGCCGGGACGTGAGCTCCGTCGAGGCCTCGCGGCACTTCTACCGCAAGTCGTGGGCGTGGATCGCGTCCGAGCCCGCGGCCGCGCTGCGGCTCTTCGCGAAGAAGCTCGGCCTCTGGTTCGCGGGCGAGGAGCACTCCGACAACTACGACTTCGGCCTGCTGCGCGAGGAGTTCTCGCACGTGCTGAAGCTGCCGCTCGTGACCGGCTACACCGTCGGGCTCCTGGGCTGGGCGGGCCTGCTCGTCGCGCTCGTCGCCGGACGCCGCACGGCCTTCTCCGTCCTCTCGAACCCGAACCTCGCCCTCGGTGCGGGCTTCCTGATCGTCTACTCGCTCTCGATCGTCGCGTTCTTCGTCTTCAGCCGCTACCGCCTGCCGGTCTACCCGGTGCTGATCGTGTTCGGCGCGGGCCTCCTCTGCTGGCTGCCGGGAGCCTGGCGCACGCTTCCCGGCGCGCGTCGGCTCGCGGTCGCCGCCTGCGCCGCGGTCGCGGCCTTCGCCGTGCTGTGGCCCTTCCTGGTTCCGGGTTGGAAGCACTGGAGCTTCCGCGATCGGACCGTCGAGTACTTCAACCTCGGATCTCTGCTCGTCGGCGAGGGGCGCGTCGACGAAGCCGTGCCGTACTTCGAACGCGTCCTCGCGGAGCCGCGCGCGATCCCGGTCGCGCTCGCGGGCAGCGCGAACGTCTTCCTGCAGCTCGGTCGCCTGGAGGAGGCCCGCGAAGCCTATTCGCGAGCGGTCGAGCAGGTCCCCGACGACCCCGGCGCAGTCCTCGGCCTCGCGACGACCCTCGCGACCCAGGGCCGCGCCGCGGAGGCGCGACCGCACTACGCGCACTACGTGTCCCTCGTCGCGCCCGCCGCCGACTCGAGGGGCGCGCCCGGCGCGTCGGAGAACGCTCCCTCCCCGAACTCTGCCCCGCGCGTCCCGACGCAGGCGGAGCCCGCGCTGGCCGAGGCTTCCCGGGCGCTGGTCGCCTCGCGCGACCCCGCCGAGTTCGGCGCCGGACTCCGGGCCCTCGGGCGCCTCGTCCACCTCGAGGGGGGGCGCCCGCCGTGGCTGACACCCCTGCTCGGCCTCGAACTCGACCCCTCCCGAGAGGCTCTGCGGCGCGAGTTCCTGGGCGGACTGGCCCGGGACGAGCGCCTCGCCCCGGAAGCGCTGCGGCAGGTCCGCGCGCATCTCGACGGTCTGTAAGAACTCTGCCCGCGAGGGTGCCCTGGGCACGCCCTCGCGGTCGCCCTCCGCGCCGGGCCCGGTCCGGCTTGCCCGGAACCATGCTCCGTGCCATTCTCGTGTTCATGGTCGCTACCTGGATGCTGACCGCCGCGCTCCTCGCGGCGACCGTCGACGAGCCCCTCGTCGGCCCGCCGGCACCCGCTCCCGTGGTGCGGCCCGCCGGCGCGGAGTTCATCGGCCCTCCCGTCCTCGCCATCTCCCGGCCCGCGCCGGAACAGTTCTGGATGCTCGAGAGCGCGTCGCTGCGGCCGCAGGCTCCGACGCCTCGCTCGAACGACGCATCGAGCACCCGTTTCGGACTCGACGAGGCGCTCGCGCAGCCGGAGACCGCGACCGCGGAGCCCCCCAGCTCGGCCCTCCTCGTGCCCCGCGTCCGCATGGACCGCCTGTCGGGCCTCGACGACGTCGTGTCGGGCCTCGAGGACCTCGAGCTCTCGCGACCCGGCGATCACGGCTTCCGCGTGACCTACACGTCGGACTGCGGCTCGAGCTTCCGCTCCGGCTACGTCTACGGCTGGTCCGCGCGCTGCCGCCCGTAGGCGGCGCCCCACTCGGCGATCAGGTTTCCGGCGAGCAGCGCCGCACCGCCGACGAACAGCCAGGCGCCGAGGTGCTGCAGGCCCAGCGCCAGCGCGATGCACGAGGCCCAGATCGGCTCGATCGCGTACAGGATGGCCGCGCGCATCGGCGCGAGCTCGCGCTGATAGACGTTCATCAGCGACAGCGCCAGGGCGGTCGCGAGCACCGACGAGAGCACCATCGGCTGCAGGAACGCGCGGTCGCGCACGAGCTCGAGGAGCTGCTCGACGTCCGGTCCCGAATCTCTGCCCAGGGTCCACGCGACGACCAGCAGGCCGCCCAGCGCCGTCCACGCGAACGAGGTCCACGTGACGGCCAGCGGCTCGACCCGCTTGGTGACGGCGTCGGTGGCGAGGATGTGCAGCGCGAACACGAAGGCGCACAGCACGGTCAGCCACTCCGGCACGCCGAACGAGAGCTGCGGGGGTCCGTCGATGAAGCCCGCGCCGAGGGTCGCGAGCACCGCGCCCACCCACAGCCAGACGCCGACGGGCCGGCGCTGGATCACGACCTGCAGCACGGCCGTGAAGAGCACGTAGAGGCTCGTCAGGAAGGCCGAGACGGCCGGGGACACGCCCTCGAGCCCGAGCATCTGCAGCAGGAATCCCGACCAGAGCAGAAATCCGAGCAGCGCACCGCCGCTCCAGGCCGCTCCGCTGAGGCCCGCGAGCAGGCGCGGGCGGGCGATCGGCAGGACGAGCAGCGCGAGCCCGAAGCGCAGCGCGACGAACAGGCCGATCGCGGCGTGCAGCCCGGCCGGCCCGACGGCGGCGTCGGCGGCGATCAGCGCCTGCTTCATCCAGACGAACGTCCAGCCCCAGAGGACCGTGACGAGCAGCAGCGCGA
>CAYGPA010000243.1:0-3479 GCA_964351535.1 uncultured Planctomycetaceae bacterium | reverse complement strand
CGTTCGGCCCAGCGCGCGTCGTCCCCGACCCAGCGCGTGGCGTAGGCGCGGCGCCTGCGGAACTCCGACGGATTGCCGGGTGCGCCGTGCAGCGTGCGCGCATGGAAGGCGACACAGTCGCCGAGTTCGACGTCCCAGCTCAAGAGCTCGAACTCCGCCCGCCGCGCGTCGACGTCGGGGAGCTCGTCGAACTCGGGGTCGAGCTTGGCGTTGCGCGCGTCGAGGTCCTCGCCGTCCTTGAAGTAGCGCGGCGCGTACCACTCGCCGGAGCGGTGTGAGCCGCGGACCCACTCGGGGCAGACTTCGCGCGGCACCGGATCGAGCGGCAGCCACAGCGACACGATCTGTTCGCCGTCGACGGGCCAGTACGGCTGGTCGTGGTGCCAGAGCGTGCGCTCCTGCGTGCCGGGCTCCTTCACGAGCAAGTGATCGTGGTAGAAGACCGCCGTCTCGGAGCGCATGAGCCGCGCGGCCAGCTCGGCGGCGGGCGACTCGTGCACGAACGCGCGGAACTCCTCGAAGCGGCGCTCCATGCAGAAGTCCGCCAGGAAGAGCCCCGGGCGGCCCGCTGGCGTGTTGCGCCGCACCATCGGGCTGGGATCGGCCAGCACGCGCTCGACGCCGCGCGCCAGGCCCTCGATCCAGTGCGCGTCGAACATCCCGCGCAGCAGGCACGCACCGTCCCGTTCGTAGCGGAGGAGGTCCTCTTCGGTGAGTCCGGTGGCGCGCTGCATGGTCGATCTCTGCCCCGGAGGCCTTCGGGCCGACGGAGGACTCCCGCCGGGGCGGGCGGGCAGAGATGGTATCCGCGGGGTGAGCGCGGGGGCACGTCGCGCATCGATCGGCGCTTCCGGGGCCGTGGGCGTGCAGGGCCGCGCCGGTCCGTGCAGAATCTGCGGTCCGGCTACGGAACTCTGCCCGGCCGGCCCGCCTCGGATCTCTGCCCAGCTCGAATCACCATGGCGAACACTCTCCCGCCCGCGCCGCGTCGCAAGCACCGCGCCGTGTTCGGTGCCGCGCTCCTCCTCGGTCTGCTCGCGGACGAGGGCCGGGCGCGCGCCCAGGCGCATCGCGCCGCGCCCCCGACGGCCGTCCGCGACATCCGCGTCGTCGACCGCGAGGACGCGCCCCGCGTGACCCTCGTCCTGCGGGAAGGGCGCATCGACCAGGTGCTCGACGTCGGGGAGCCCGTGCCGCCGGGGTGCTGGGTCGTCGAGGGGGAGGGCCGGCTCGCGGTGCCCGCGTTCGTGGACGCCTACGCCCAGGCCGGCGTCGAGACGCCGGAGCCCGTCGCCGACCAGGACCTGCCGACCGACGTCAGCGCCGACGTCGACGTCGACATGCGGGTGGCGAATCGCAAGGGCATCCAGCCCTCGTTCCGCGCGGCCGACGCGCTGGCGCTCGCGGAGAAGGACGCCGAGAAGTGGCGCGAGCAGGGCTTCGGCGCGCTGCTGGCCGCGCCGCACGGAGAGCTCCTCGCCGGTACGAGCGTCCTCGCGGTCACGCGCGAGGCCGCTCCGCGCGACGCCGTGGTCCACGCCGAGGTGTTCGCCCACGCGGCGTTCGCCGCCAGCGGCTCGGGGTATCCCGGCACGCTGATGGGGTACATGGCCCAGCTGCGGCAGTTCTTCCTCGACGCGCGGCGACAGGTGCAGCTGCAGCGCCGCTTCGAGGACGGGCGCCCCGGCCCGCGGCCGCCCTACGACCCCGAGCTCGGCGCGGCGGTCGAGCTGCTGGCGGGCGAGCGTCGCGTCCTCTGCGAGGCGCAGAACGCGCGCGACATCCGGCGCTGGATCCAGCTCGGCACCGAGGCCGGATTCGACATCGGCATCGCCGGGGGCAGAGATGCGTGGAAGGTCGCGGACGTGCTCGCCGAACGCCGGATTCCGGTCGTGCTGACGCTGGACTGGGGCGACGAGGTGAAGGACCCGCACGCGAAGAAGAAGGGCAAGGCCGCGAAGGGCGAGCCCGAATCCGGCGGGGCAGAGATGTCGGCGGGCGCCGAGGCCGCCGCGGAGGACGCCGACGAGGCCGCGGAAGAAGCCGTCGCGGGGGACGCGATCGACTGGGTCTACGAGGAGCCCCTGGGCGTGCGCGAGGAACGGCGCCGGCTCTGGGAGGAGGGGCGAGACACCGCGCTGCGCCTGAACGAGGCCGGCGTGGCCTTCGTCTTCGGCTCGGGGGACGCGGGGCCCAAGAAGCTCGTCGAGCGCGTGCGCAAGCTGGTCGAGAACGGCCTGCCGCGGGACGCGGCGCTCCAGGCGCTCACGCGCGGGTCCGCGGAGCTGTGCGGCGCGGGCCGCCGGCTCGGGTCGCTGGCGCCCGGGTTCGACGCGAGCTTCGCGCTGTGGACGGAGCACCCCCTGGCGGAGAAGGCCAAGCTCGCGCACCTCTTCGTGGACGGCTTCCACCACGAGTTCGACCTCGACGAAGAGGCCGAGTTCGAGGGCGAGCCCGACGAGGGCGTCGACGCGACGGGGACGTGGTTGTTCTCCGTCAAGAGTCCGATGCGCACGACCGAGGTGACCGCGGAGCTCGCGATGGAGCCCGAGGGTCCGGTCACCGGCACGTTCACGTCGGAGTCGCCGGAGGGCGGTTCGATCACGGGCGACCTCGTGGGTCACGTCGCCGGCCGCACGCTGAAGCTGCGCTTCGAGTACGCGGTGGGCGAGATGCAGATCGAGATGGCGCTCGAGGGCGAGCTCCAGGACGACGCGTTCGAGGGGACCGGAACCGCCAAGGCGAGCTTCGGCGAGTTCGACCTCGAGGTCACGGGCGCGCGCGAGCCGCGCGAGGAGAGTGGACGATGAGACTGCGCGAACGAATCTGCACGGGGCTGGTCCTGCTCCTCGCGACATCCGCGAGCGCCCAGGACGGCGCCGACCACCCCTTCGAGACCGACGCGCTGCGCGTGCCGAGCTTCCGCACCGGCGGCGACTGCGTGATCCGCCGCGCGACGATCCACTCCGGCGTCGGAGCACCCGAGGTCGCCGACGTGCTCGTGCAGGACGGGGACATCGCCGCCATCGGCACGGTCGGACCGCTGCCCGGCGTGCACGCGATCGACGGCGAGGGGCTGCACCTCGTCCCCGGCGTCGTCGACAACCACTCGCACATGGCGATCGAGCGCGGCATCAACGAGGGCACGCTCTCGATCACCGCCGACGTCGACATCTCCGACTCGGTCGACGCCGACGACATCGCGATCTACCGCGCGCTCGCCGGCGGCTGCACGACCGCGCGCCTGCTGCACGGCTCGGCCAACGCCATCGGCGGCCGCCACGAGGTCATCAAGCTGCGCTTCGGGCGCACGGCGGACGAGCTGCGCTTCCCCGGCGCGCGCGAGGGCATCAAGTTCGCGCTGGGCGAGAACCCGAAGCGCTCCAACGGCGGGCGGGGGGGCGGCCGCTTCCCGGACACGCGCATGGGCGTCGAGGCGATCTTCCACCGCGCCTTCACGCGCGCGCGCGAGTACGCCG
>CAYGPA010000242.1:7893-8247 GCA_964351535.1 uncultured Planctomycetaceae bacterium | reverse complement strand
CGAGCGCCAGTGGTACGCGCTGTGGGGCCTGGTGCCGCTCGGAGAGGTCGACAGCCAGAAGATGGCGAACGGCGCGACCGACTACACCGTCAAGACGGAGCAGAACTTCATCGACATCGTGATCGGCTTGTTCACGACCTTCGTGACGATCGTGCCGTTCACGGTCGAGGTCGACAAGTAGCGGTCAGCCCGGACGATTCATGAGGCGTGGATCGAGACGGTCGTTCCCGATGCGTGCTCATGAGTAGTCCGCGATGCGGCCGCGGTACCACGTCTCGAGTACCACCAGGCTCCACAGCGCCTCGCCGAGGTTGCGTCGCTTCGTGCGATGGGCCTCGACGAGGGCGCGGAGTC
>CAYGPA010000242.1:560-7883 GCA_964351535.1 uncultured Planctomycetaceae bacterium | reverse complement strand
GTGGCCGCCCGGCGGCCCAGCGCCCCGCGCCCCGGCGCCAGTTTTTTAATGATGCGGCGGCCACCGAGATCTACACGGTGAAGGACACTCTTTCCCTACGCGACGCTCTGCCGATCTACGATCGGACGATGAGCGGCGGCTCCGCAGCAGGAGCTCCTCGACCTTCGGCCGCAGCTCGCCGCGGAACCAGCGGCCCAGGGGCGTGCCGAAGCCCTTCTTCTTGCGCGTCAGGAGCTCGGCGGGCACGCGGCCCTGGAGCGACGCGCGGATCAGGCGCTTCTGCTCGCCGCGCGCGAGCTTGAGCTCGGTCGGGACGCGCGCGGCGAAGGCCACGAGATCCTTGTCGAGGAACGGGCTGCGCGCCTCGACCGACGCGAGCATGCTCGCGCGGTCGACCTTGGTCAGGATCAGACCCGGGAGGTAGTGCTCCAGGTCGCAGCGCATCATGCGCCCCGCGAGGTCGCCGGGGCCGGAGACGGCGTCGAGCAGCCGGCGCTCCGGTCCGTCCGGCGCGTCGAGCTCCGCGGTCGTGCGCGGGCCGAGCAGCGCGGAGCGGTACGGGGCCTCGAGCGAGATCAGGCTCTGGACGTAGCGCTCCTCGGGAGTGCTCGCGCGCTCGCGCAGGCTGCGCGCGAGCTTCCAGGCCTTGCCCCGATACAGCGGCAGGTGCTCGGCCGTCCAGCGGTAGGCCGCCGCGGCGGCCGTGCCGGCGGGCGCCGGGGCCTCGAGCGTCTGCCGGTAGCGCGTGTAGCCGCCGAACGTCTCGTCGCCGCCGTCGCCCGTCAGGCACACGGTCACCTCGCTACGCGCGAGGCGGCACACGAGCGCGGTGGGGAGGAAGGAGGGGTCGCACAGCGGCTCGTCGAGCGCCGGCAGCACGGCGTCGACGTGCTCCAGCAGGTCTTGCTCGCCGAGCTGGAACTCGTGGTGGTCCGTACCGAAGTGCGCGGCCGCCGCGGCGGCGAAGCCGGCCTCGGACTCCTTCTCGCGGGAGAACGCGACCGTGAAGGTCTTCAGGCGCTCGCCGCTCACGCGCGCGGCCGCTTCCAGCACGGCCGTGGAGTCCAGGCCGCCCGACAGCAGCAGGCCGAGCGGCACCTCGGACTCGAGCCGGCGGGACACGGCGGCGTCGAGCTGCGCGCGCAGCGCCTGGACGGCGTCGGCCTCGTCCATGGCCTCGGGCGCCGGTGCCGGCGGCGTCCAGAAGCGCGTGCGCTCGAGCTCGCCGTCCGCCCACACGGCGCGCTCGCCCGGCAGCAGTCGCTCGATGCCGCGGAACCCCGTGCGGCGACCGCCGACGTAGCGCAGCGCCAGCGCGTCGTCGATCGCGCGCGGGTCGAGCTCGGGCGCGTCGGGCAGCGCGGCCAGCAGCGCCTTGATCTCCGATCCGAAGGTGAGCCGCGCGCCGCGCACGGCCACGAACAGCGGCTTCTTGCCCAGCGGATCGCGCGCGAGCACGAGGCGTTTGCGCCGCGCGTCCCACAGCGCGAAGGCGAAGAAGCCCGACAGGCGCTCGACGAAGGCGTCGCCCCACTGCTCGTAGGCGTGGACCAGGACCTCCGTGTCGCTGCGCGTGCGGAACTCGTGCTCGCCCGCGAGCTCGGCGCGCAGCTCGTGGTGGTTGTAGATCTCGCCGTTGAACGTGATCCAGACGGTCTCGTCCTCGTTCGCGATCGGCTGGTCGCCGCCGGCGACGTCGATGATGGCGAGGCGCGTGTGCCCGAGGGCCACGCCGTCGAAGGCGCGGACGGCGTTGCCGTCGGGGCCCCGGTGGCCCAGGGTCGCGATCATCGGGAGGACTTCGTCCTCCCTCACGCGGCCGCCTGCGGCGGCCGCGATGCCCGCGATCCCGCACATCAGTCGCCGTTCCGCGGCGTCTCGGCGCGCAGGATCGCCGTGCGGCTGGTCAGCAGGTCCCAGCTCTGCTGGCGGGCGATCAGCGCGCGGTTCTCGGCCAGGATCTCGGGATGCTTGCGGCGCAGGCGCGAGGACTGCAGCGCGCCGCCGAGCGCGATCGCCGGCCACAGGAGCGCCGCCATCCACGTCGCCGACAGCTTGTGGCGGTCGACGTGCAGGCTGGGCTCGACCAGGCCGGCGCGCAGCGCGCCGTAGACCAGGAAGTACGGGCTGATCGGGTGGATGTGGCCGCCGAGCAGGCGCGGGTCGTGCGTCGAGAGCGGCAGCGGGTCGTACAGCACCGGGAAGCCCTGCGTCAGCGTGCGCAGGCGCGAGTTGGCGTTCAGCGTGTTCGGCGTGGTCACGATCACCGGCGCGCCGGGCTTCGCGATGCGCGCGAGCTCGCGCAGGAAGGCGAACTGGTCCTCGACGTGCTCGATCACCTCGATGCTGACGACCGCGTCGAAGCTCGCGTCGTCGAAGGGCAGGCTGCCGTCGGGCGCGGTCTTCACGCAGTCGATGCCGTCGTACTCGAACGAGTCCGGGATCAGGTCGCAGGCGAACACGTGGTCGCGCGGCTCGAGGCCGAGCTGCGCGCGCAGCGTCTCGCCCACGAGCTTCGAGAACGAGCCCCGGCCCGCGCCCACGTCGGCGACCCGCGCCGCGCTCCAGTCGAGGTCCGCGATCATGCCCGCGACCTGGCGCAGCGTGGCGGGCGCGGACCAGCCCTTCACCTGGGCCTTCGCGAAGACGGTGGCGAGGTCGGTCACTGCGCGCGCTCCGCGGGCTCCGGGCGCGACGGAACCAGCTCGCGCAGGACCGCGCGGCTCTTGGCCGCGCAGGCGTCGTGTCCGTGCTGCTCCGCCAGCGCGCGCGCGCGTTCGCCGCCCGCGCGGGCGACGTCGCGGTCGAGCCAGTGGAGCAGCTCGACCGCCAGCGCGCGGGCGCGCGATTCGTCGGGCAGCTCCGAGGACAGCACGGAGCCCTGCACGCGGTGCTCGAGCAGCTCGGCGGCCCCGTTGGTCTCGCTCGTGACGGTCGGGACGCCGGTGGCCAGGGCCTCGAGGGTCGAGTTCGCGAACGGGTCGTAGCGCGTGGGGAGCGCGTAGACGTCCGCCGCGGCGAAGCAGGCCTGCGCGTCGCGCCGCTCGCCCAGGAAGCGCACCTTGTCCGCGATGCCGAGGCCGTCGGCCAGCGACCTCCAGCTGCCGGGCGTCGAGTCGCGGCCGACCACGACCAGGCGCGTCTCCGGCTGCTTCGCCACGACCTCGGTGAACGCGTCGAGCACGAGGTCGAGCCCCTTGCGCGCGTAGCCCGTTCCGAGGAACAGCAGCACGCGCGCCTCGGAGGGGAGGCCCAGCTCGGCGCGCAGCCTGGCGCCCTCCTCCTGCTTCCGACGGGGATGGAAGCGCTCGAGATCGACGCCGTTGTGGATCACGCGCACCTTCTCGGGCGGGACGCCGTGCCGCTGGATCACGTCGCGCTTCACCATCGCGGAGTTCGTGACGATCGCGCGGTACGCGTCCTTCGCGAGGGCGCGCGCCTCGATCTTCAGCGCCAGCTTGTCCTTGAGCCGCACGCCCTCGGAGGTGTCCGCCACGAGGTCGAGGTACGTCCGGTGGCAGCCGCCGCCCAGGCGAATCGCGTCGTGCGTCCACGTCTTCCCGAGCCCGTACACGACGTCGTAGTTCGCCGCGCGCACGTGCTTCTCGACCGCCTGCGCGAAGCTCCACATGCGCCACGCGCCGCCCAGGGCCAGTCCCTTGAGCTCGGCGAAGCGCACGTCGGGGTGGGGCGGCTCGGCGTGCGTGCGGCAGACGATCGTCACCCGGTCGCCCAGCGCGGCCAGGTGGCGCGCGAGGTGGTTCTGGTAGCGCTCGGTGCCGCCGACGTCGGCGTGGCGCATGTGCACGAGGGCGACGTGCATCACGCAGGCCCCCGAGTTGGCACGAGCCGGGCGCGCCGGGGTGCGGAGCATCCTCGGATCGCGGGCGACGGAGCCTGGAGGGCGGTTCGACTCATGGCAGGACCCGGATTGCAGCGCCGGCGAGGCCTTCCTGCAACCCGCGTGAGCCTGCGGATCGCGCACCGGCGCTCAGGAGGCGTCGGAGGGCCCGAATCCGTTCTCGGCGATGCCGGGGGGAGCGCCAGGGCGCGTGTCACGCTTCCGTCTTGCGCGCCAGGACGACCAGCTTCTTCCCGAAGAGCAGCGCGGGGGAGGTGGCGAGCGCGAAGAGCTCCCGCTCGACGTCCCGGGGCACCGGCGGACGGTCCAGCTTGCGCAACGCGCTGCGCCCCTTGAGGAGCGTCCACCACGCCGCGAGCCAGACCAGGGGCAGCAGCGGAGCCAGCAGCAGCGACCCGGGACTGATGCGCGTCGTCCGCAGCTCGCTCCACGACAGGCCGCAGACCCTGAGGATGTAGCGCAGGCGGAAGGCGTCGATCAGGAACGCGTGACCGTGGTACAGCCGGTCGCCGTCGCGACCCCAGAGCGTGCGGAACTCCGACAGGAAGCCGCCGCGCATCGAGCGGTGACCGCTCCAGAGCGCCGCGAAGCGGCTGGACAGGTTCTGGATGTTGGGCGTCGTCAGCACGAGCGCGCCGTCCGCCGCGAGGACCCGCGAGCACTCGCGGACGAAGCCCGTCTGGTCCTCGAAGTGCTCGATCCCCTCCATCGAGACGACCGCGTCGAAGCTCGCGTCCGCGAACGGCAGCGGCGCGCAGGCATCCGCCAGCACCACCCGGACGCCGGGGCGCGGGAAGAGGTCCGCCTGGACGACGCGGTAGCCCAGCTTCTCCGCACCCGCGCACACGGGCCCGGTCCCCGCGGGGATCTCGAGCAGGCGACCGCGAGGCCGTTGGCCCAGGATCTCGAGGACCTGCGCGGCTGCGTTGGAGCGACCCATGACCCGCCGTGACTCAGGCGTCCGCGCCACCGCGCGCGCGCTCGATCAGCTCGGTGCTCGAGTGCGACTTCGGGTCCCCGGCGATCAGCACGCGGCCGCCGTGCTTCTCGACGGCCTCGCGCTCGGGTACGTCCTCGGCCTTCCAGTCGGTGCCCTTGATGTGGACGTCCGGGCGGATGGCCTCGATCAGCTCGTGGGCCGTGGGCTCGCCGAAGCTCGTGACGAAGCGCACGCCGTCGAGGGCCGCGAGGATCTCCATGCGCTCCTCGAGCGGAACGAACGGTCGCCCTTCGCCCTTGTTCGCGCGCACGGACTCGTCGGTGTTGAGGGCCACGACGAGCAGGTCGCATTCCGCGTGCCCCTCGCGCAGGAGGCGCACGTGCCCGACGTGCAGGACGTCGAAGCAGCCGTTCGCGAGGCCGATGGTGCGGCCCGCGGCGCGCGCCGCCTCGAGGCGTTCGGCCAGCTTCACGTAGTCGGGGACGATCTCGGCGGTCATGCGAGCAGCTCCTCCGCCGCGGCGACGGCGCGCGCGGGCTTCAGCCATTGCATGCAACGGTGGTCGATGGGGCAAATCTTCAGGTGGCACGGGCTGCAGTCGACGTCCTCGCGCAGGACGCGCTGGCGCTCGAGGTGCATGGCCGTGTAGCGCGGGTCGGTCGGGCCCATCAGGACCACGACGGGCTTCTTCAGGGCCACCGCCATGGCGCGCGGGCCCGTGTCGTTCGAGAGCACGAGCCGCGAGCGGGCGATCAGGGCCTTCAGCTCGCCGAGGCTCGTGACCGGGTCGCCCAGCACGAGCGCGGGCGTCTCCATGGCCGCCGCGACCGCGCGCGCGATCTCGATCTCCGGCGGACCGGGCGCGATCACGGGCACGAGGCCGTGCCGGCGCTGCAGCTCGTCGCACGTGGCGGCGAAGTGTTCGGGCGGCCACAGCTTGCTGGACCCGAAGTTGGCCCCGGGCGTGACGAGCAGCAGCTCGCCCTTCCCGTCCCAGCCCAGCGCCGCGAGCTTGTCGCCGAGCGAGGCGTCGTCCGCCGGCTCGACGGCGAGCTCCATCTCGTCCCCGGCGTCCGCGCAGCCCAGCAGTCGCGTCAGCCGCAGGTAGCGCTCGATCATCGGAACCGGCACGACCTTCCCCGCCTCGGAGGGCTGGGGCAGGGAATCGGTCAGGAACCAGCGGCGCACCGGCGAACGGTCGTAGCCCACGCGCCGCGGCACGCGCGCGAGGAAGGGCCCCAGCACCGCCCCGTGCGAATCCGGCAGCAGCACCGCCAGGTCGAAACCCTGCCCGCGCAGCTCGCGCGCCCGCGCCAGGAGCTCCTTCGCCCCACCCTTGCGCTCGTCCCGCCACCCGTCGAACCACCCGAGCCCGCCGAGCAGGCCCCGCAGGAACGGCCGCCCCTCGTACACGAACTCCGCCCCGGGATACGCCCGCCGCAGCGCCCGCAGCGCCGGCGTGGCCATGACGACGTCCCCGACCCAGTTGGGCAGGCGCACGAGGACGCGTCGGGGATCGCTGGCAGCCACGATCGGCGCACGCCACCACGCGGACGGGGGGCGCGTCAAGCGCGGCCGGGTCTTCCTCCCACCGTGTTCGGAGGAGATCGAGAACGCCGAGACCCAATCGCTCGCGCCGTCGGACTCGAGTCCGCCCGCGCAAGCCGCGCGACTCCGCGCTCCGAGCCCTGTAGGATCCGGCGACGAGGCCGTCCTGGGGAACGTGGCGGAACTCGATCCAGGGAGATTCATGGGCCCGAGCGGGCCCGAGGAGGGAAGCATGAAGGCGAGTGGACTCGTCCTGTCGCTGTTCGCAGCTCTGACCTGCGCGGCATGTGCCTCGGACATCACCGAGCACGCGGCCTCCGTCGAGCTGCGCGAAGTACCCGAGGCCATGACGCGACGCCTGTTGACGGAGGTCGAAGTGCGGCTGGCGCACGGCGTCGTACGCCGACCGCTGCGCGCCGGCTCGCGCTGGTCGTTGGTCGGCACCACACCCGAGGGCACCGTCTACGAGCCGCTCGACGGATCGCTGATGGTGCGCACGGGGCACTCGTACGAGGCCTGGATCGTCCTTGCCGGGGGCGCGCTCGTCGGCGTCTACCTGCCGGTCGAGAACAGCTTCGTCGCAACCCAGGACCCCATCCCGCTGGAAATGGAGCTCGACTCATGAACAACCGACTCGCGACCCTCTGCTGTGCTCTCGCCGTCACGCTCTCGCTGGGCTGCGCGAGCGGCCCGCCCTACGCCGAGGTCGTCGACCGGATCCCGCCGATCCCGGTCGACCAGGGCCGCATCTTCTTCTACCGCAGCTCGGCCCTGGGCGCGGCCGTGGCGCCCGACGTCCGGTTGAACGACGAGGTCGTCGGGCCGTCCACGGCCAAGGGGTTCTTCTTCGTGGACCGCGATCCCGGGGACTTCGTGGTGGCCTGCTCGACGGAGGAGGAGCACCGACTCAGCTTCACCCTCGACGCCGCCGAAACGCGCTACGTCAAGCTCGTCGTTCAGCTGGGCTTCTTCG
>CAYGPA010000242.1:0-550 GCA_964351535.1 uncultured Planctomycetaceae bacterium | reverse complement strand
CTGCCCGAGATCGTCGACGAGGAAGAAGCGGTCGAGGAGCGCGCCAAGACGAAGTACATCGGGGCCGAGGGGACGCTTCTCGGAGGGGAATCCGAGCTCGCAGAAGTCGACCCCGAAGCGCCGGCACCCTAGCCCGCGGGCGCGATCGCCGGCGAGGGGCTCACAGGAAGTAGTCCGCCCGCTCGTCGCCGGCGGGGATCGGGGCGTTCTCGGCGTCCTCGATCATCTTCTCGAGCCACCAGTTGACCGGGTTGTAGAGGCACGTGACCTCGGCGCATTCCTTGGAGGCGTCGAACTCGTTCAGCAGAACGGCGAGGCTGTCGTTGGTCTTCGCGACCTGGTCCTCGTCGCGGTAGGCGTCCTTCTCGCCGATGCGCGCCTTCTCGACGCTGCGGTGGGCGGGGCAGTTGAAGAGGCCGGTGGGGGTCAGGACCTGGCGCAGGGCCTGCATGTGGCACTCGCGCGGCTGGCGCGTGTAGTCGGACCAGTTGCCTTCCTCGAGCACGCGCAGGTTGGTGCTCTCGTAGACGTCGAACGTGTCGTCGTCGAG
>CAYGPA010000241.1:0-8253 GCA_964351535.1 uncultured Planctomycetaceae bacterium | reverse complement strand
CAACACCGAGTCGTTCTTCTACGCCGCGGGGATCTACGGCGAGAGCGTCTCGAGCCAGTTCCTCGACGACGAGGGCTGGGGCATGGCCGGACGTGCGATCTACGCACCCGTGCAGTCGGACGATCAGGTCGTTCACCTGGGTGCGCGGGCCGCCTTCCGCGTACCGGACGAGGCGACGGACACGGTCCAGATCAAGAACGAGACGACGAACATGTCGAACTTCGCGGTCGTCGACACGGGGATGCTGACGAACGTCGACTCCGTCTTCGTCTACGGTCCGGAGGCGGCCTGGGCACGGGGCCCCTTCTCGCTCGGCGGCGAGCTCAACCTGATGGACGTCGACAGGTCGGGCAGCGACGCCGACTTCGGCAGCTGGCACGTCCAGGCGACCTACACCCTGACCGGCGAGTCCCGCGCCGCCGCGTACCGGATCGACTCCGGCGAGTTCAAGCAACTGCGGGCCGACGAGCCGGGCGGACGCCCCTTGGAGCTCGCCGCGCGCATCGCCGCGATCGACCTCGAGGACGGAATGGTGACCGGCGGCGAGGCGGATACCTTCACGCTGGCCCTGAACTGGTACTACAGCCGCAACATGCGCCTCATGGTGGACTGGACGAACTACTACGACACGAGCGGCGGATCGGCCAACACGGCCGCCTCCGAGGGGCTCAACGTGTTCACTTTCCGGCTGCAGCTGACCTTCTGAACGCGGGGCCCCGTGCGGGCGCGCGTCCGATCGCGAGGTCGTCCTCCACCGGAGAGCCCCGTCGGGGGCCGCCGCGCCTCCCCCGGCAGACGAAGGTGTCGGCAAGCGCCCCTTCGCGTCGGCAGCGGTCGAGTGCCGCGACGCAGACCGGCCGACGCACCGCGCGAACCGGTTCGGGCGGGCTACCCGGTTCGGGCGGGCTACCCGGTTCGGGCGGGCTACCCGGAGGCCGGACCGGCGATTCGGGCTTTTGCCTGGCGGGAGATCCTCGGCTCTGCCGTCTGGGGTTCTGGGCGGGTGGTACGGTCGGGAGCCTCCGGCTGGTCGCCAGGTTCCTGCACCCCCGGCGCGCAGCCGCCCGGGAACCGCGCACGAAGCACCATGGAGCAACCGAGTCCGCCGACCTGTCCGGACGAGAGCCGGCACCTCACCGCGCGAAGACCCGCAGCCGCGGCGATCGGCCGCGTTCCGCGCGGCCCCCGCGGGCGAGGTTCCAGGACGCCGCGCTGGATGGCCGGCGGCCTGCTGCTCGCCGGCCTGGTCTCCTGGGCCGCGCCGCTCGGCGCCCAGCAGGGTCCGGTCGTCCTCTTCACCGCCGACCGCGCCGGCGAGCTCACCCCGCGCGCCCCCCGCTCCGGCGCCGCGGAGCAGGGCGGCGTGACGCGCCTGGCGACGCTCGTCCGCGCGGAGCGCGCTCGCGGCCCGGTGCTGCTCCTCGACGCCGGCAACGCGTTCTTCGAGGACGCGGAGGGCGAGCCCACCTCGGGTGTGCGCCAAGCGTACGACGCCCTGGCCGTCCAGGTGGTCAACGTCGGCCACCGCGACCTCCGCCACGGGATCGGTGCGCTGCGGGAGGTGCTCGCGGGAGCGTCGTTCACGCCCGTCTCGGCGAACCTCTTCGACGGGACGGGCGAGCGGCTCTTCGATCCCTACGCGCTCGTGCCGACCGACGGCCGCAGCGTCGCCGTGGTCGGAGTGACCGCGGAGCCCCCGGGGCTGGAGTACCTCCCCCGGCTCCGCGAGCGGTTCGCGGGAGTCACCGTCGAGGATCCCGTGGACGCGCTCGCGGAGGTCCTGCCGCGGGCGAGGGCCGAGGCCGAGTTCGTCGTGCTCCTGTGCTACGGCGACCGCGACCTCGTGCAGGCGGTGCACGCGCGCTTCGGCGACGAGCTCGACGCGATCGCCGTCGGGGGAGTCGGGTCGACGCGCCGCCTCCCCGCCGGGGCGCCGCCGGTCGCGTTCGCGACCGACGCGGGGCGCCACCTGGCGCGGCTGGTTCTCGGCTCGGACCGCGCGCCCGAGCTGCTCGAGGTCGCGCGCGACGTGACCGCGGACCCCGAGCTCGCGGCGACCCTGGCGGAGGTCCTCGCGCTCGAATCCGACGACGCCGGGGTCCTCCTGCCGCCGCTGGCCGCCGGTGTGCCCGTCGCCACGGACGCCCGCAGCGGCGAGCCCTGGAGCGGCGCCGGCCTGAACCTGCAGCTCCACTCCGTCGCCCGCATCGCGCAGTGGCAGGGCCTCGACGCGCCGACGGGGCTGGAGTGGCTCGTCTTCGACGTCGCCGTCGAGAACGACATCCCCGACCGGCTCGCGCTCGCGGAAGGGCGCGGCGCCGGAGAGGCCCTGCGCGTCGTCCAGAAGCAGAAGCTCTTCCTGCTGCACGGGGAGGACGCGCGCGCCGTGGCGGCCGCCGCCCGGGTGGAGCGCCCCGCGGTCCCCGGCGAACTGCTGCCCGCCGACTTCGTGCTGAGGGCCGTGGGCGACGCCCGCCGCGGGCAGGTCGCCTTCGCCGTTCCACCGTCCTCGATCGAAGCCGGCGACCTGCAGCTGCGCTGGTACCACGACGAGGTGCCGCCGGCCGCCGCGACCGTGCGGGGAACCGTCGCGCCCGACGCCGCCTCGGGCCTCGCCGTCGCCGCGAACGAGTACGTCGAGATGGCCCGTCCGGTCGTGACGTTCCCCGACGCGTGGGACGGCGTCGCGCCGCCCGCCGGGGCGCGCTGGGTCTCGGTCGCGCTCGCCGGGCGCAGCCTCTCGATGGGCGCCGTTGCGGACGACGTTCCGGGTGCGAAGCCGAAGGGCCACCTCGGGTTCGGCCGGATCCCGGGTATGGGTCAGGGCGACGATGGAGAGGATTCGGGCGCAGGAACGGGCCCGGCGATCCAGCCGCGGCCCGCCTACTACCTCGAGGCCGCGTCGCACCTCGAGCTGATCGCCGACGGGCAGTGGGCGCGCCGCGCGGAGCCGGGGGTCGGCACGCTTCCGGCCGAGCCCACGTTCCTGCCGGATCGCTTCACGGGCGGAACGGCGGTCTTCCTCACGCCCCGCGACGCGCGGTCGCTCGAGCTGTCGTGCGCCTTCCCGCAACTGAAGCTGGAGAGCGGCGACGGTCTGAAGCCGAGCCCGCTGCGCTTCACGCTGGAGGGCGAGCCGGCGCCGCCTGCACCCGAGCCGGCCGCCGCCGTCGTCGAGGACGATCCGTTGCCGCTGGCCGTGATCGGGGTCGAGCGCCGGAAGGAGGTCGGCGAGCGGCGCGCGGAGGAAGGACGCACGCTGTTGCTCTTCGACTGCCGCATCGAGAACCAGGGCACGGAGGAGGGCTTCTTCGCCCCGAGCGGTCGCTTCCGGATCCCCGGCGACGACTCGGTGCGCCCGCTCGGCGCGGTCGACCGCGTCGGGTTGCCTCTCGCGGAACCGTTCCTGCTGCCGATCGGCGAGCGTCGCGCGTTCCGCGTCCTGCTCGACGCCCCCGAGGGAATCGGCGACTCGCTGCGCGTGAGCTACGCGGGCACGTCGGTGAATCCGACGTTCGAGCTCGGGGTCCGCGAAGCGAGCGAGGTGCCCCCGCCCGGCGTCGCGGAGGCCGAGGGCGACGACCCGGGGGCGGCGCAGCCCGCTGCGGAGGACCCGCAGCCCGCGGTGAGCGCGATCTGGCGCGACCATCCGTCGAGCGTCGTCGAGCCGTCCTGGACGGCCGAGCCGGGAGACCTCGAGCCCACCGAGCGCGCGGCGACGGCCGCGGGCCTGACGCTGTCGGCCACGGCGATCGCGTTCCGCGAATCCCGGAACGACCAGCCGGCGCAGGACGGCACCCTCTTCCTCGAGCTCGAGGTCCGCCTCTCCCTCGCCGCCGACGCGGCGCCCGTGCGGTTCGAGCGTCTGTCCGAGCGCCTCGTCGGCGTCCTGGACGGACGCGTCGTCCTGGACCGCGGCAGCAACGTGCGCGAGGGCCTCCCGAACCAGCTCGAGCTCGAGCCCGGCGAAGAGGCTTCGGGCAAGCTGGTCTTCGTGCTGCCGCGCCGGCCGTTCCGGTCGCTGTCGCTCAATCTCGTTCCGCCGGTCCGGGTCCCGCCGGCCGGTGCCCCACCGGTCCGTGTCCCGCCGACCCGTTGCGACGTCCACCTGCCGATCTTCGCGGCTGCGTCGAGCGCGAGCCCGCACCAGACGCTGGCGAACCGCGCCTTCCGGGTCGACCTCCTCGGCTTCCGGGCGGCGCGCGAGATCGACGATCGCGAGGCGGGGCGCGGCCGGACCTTCGTCGCCGTCGACCTGCGCGTGCAGGGCCGGCCGACCGCGGATCCGGCCGGGGCCGAGGACCTCGACCCGGCGCCGCGCGACCTCCTGCCCTGGCAGAGCGTGCGCCGTCGCGTGCAGCTCGTGATCGACGGCCTGTACCCCGTGCCCATGGTGGAGAGCGCCCCCACGGACACGAATCTCTTCGATCTGGTCGTGCTGCCTTCGGAGACCCTCGGCGGTCGGCTGGTCTTCGCCGCGCCCGACGAGCTCCTCGCGCGAGCGCGCTCGGTCGAGCTCCTGTGCGGCTTCGAGGAAGTCGAGCTGCCCGGGCGCGGGATCCTCCGGCCGGCGCCCCTGCGCTTCCCCTTGGCCGGCGAGCGTCCCGACGTCGCGCTGCCCGCGGGCCTCCACCGGTTCGAGGACGACGGACTCGAGGTCGCCGTCGCGACCCTCGACGACGCGCCCGAGGGCCTCGGCTCGGTCCCCAAACGCTGCTGGGTCCGCGCGGAGCTCTGGCTGCGCGCCGCGCCGGCGGCGCCGGACGAGCCGCGCGCGGGTCGCGGCGTCGACGTCGATCCCAAGACGACCTTCGCCGCGCTCGACGCCGCGGGCAAGGCGTACGCTCCGCACGGCCATTCCTACGGCGTCGGGTCCCCCGCCCATCGCGGAAGCCCGTTCTGGATTCCTCCGGGAGCGGTCCGGCGACTCTCGCTCGACTTCCTGGTCGAACAGCCCGACCCGGACGGCGTCGCCTTGCTCCACCGCGGACTCCTGGGCGAGGACGTCGTCGCCTTCGACCCGAACACCGAGCTCCCGCAGCCGCAGGCCGACCCGAGCCTTTCCAGCAGCGGCCGGCGGGTCTTCGACGACACCCTCGTACCGCAGGGGCTGGCCGGCGTGGGGCTCGAGCCTCGGCTCGTCAACGAGGCCATCGATCGCGGACGCGCGTTCCTCTGGAGCCACCTCCAGGAGGTGAAGCGCGGGGACGACCGGGGAAGCGATCGCTACAACTTCCCGGCCTTTCTCGCGCTCCTGCACTGCGAGTCGCATCGCGACGTGCCCGAGTTCGACCAGGCCGTCCGCGACCTCCTGAGCGGGCTGGACCCCACGGAGCACGGCTCCTACGAGCTGGGGCTCCTCGCCATGATCGTCGAGTCCTACGGGGACCCGACCTTCGCGCCGCTCCTCGAGCGCATCGTCGACTGCCTCGTCCAGGGTCAGAGCGACCGGGGGTCCTGGTCCTACCGTCCGGAGTTCCCCGGCCGCCTGTCCCGAGCGGCGCTGGACCCGACGCCCGCCGCCGCGATCGAGGTCCACGGAGGCGCGCCGCCCGGCCCGCCGCCGAGCCCGAAGCCCGTGCTCCGCAGCCAGTCGTGGCTCCTGAATCGCGGCGGCGACAACTCGGTGTCGCAGTTCGCCGTGCTCGGGCTCGCCACGGCGGATCGCAACGACATCGTCGTCGGCGAGGAGACGTGGCGCCGGTCGCTCGCGCAGTCGAACGCGTGGCAAAACGTCTCCACCCACGAGGAGCACGGCGGTGGGTGGACCTACGGCGGAGGGTGGCCCTACGGCAGCATGACGTGCGCGGGGCTGTGCAGCACGGCCATCGCGATCCGGCGGCTCGACCCGACGCGCGATCCACGGCGCAGCTTGCGCATCCGCGACGGGCTGGCCTGGCTGGACCGGCGCTGGACGCTCTCCGAGAACCCGGGGAAGAAGCAGGAGTGGCGGTACTACTACCTGTACGGCCTCGAGCGGGTCGGGCGCATCCTCGGCCTGGAGTTCATCGGCCGGCACGAGTGGTATCCGGAGGGCGCCAAGGTGCTCGTGGGGGCGCAGGCCGCGAACGGTTCCTGGGTCGGGTCGGGAACCGAGGCCGACCCGCGCATCGCCACGAGCTTCGCCCTGCTCTTCCTGACCCGCGCCACCGAATCGCTCGCGCTGGACGACGAGCCCGAGGCCGAGCCGGAGGGCCCGGGCACGCTCTCCACGCGGGCGAACCTCCGGGCGACGGCGGACCGGGTCTACGTCATCCTGGACGGGTCGGGCTCGATGCTCGGCGACGCGGGCGGCCGGCAGAAATTCGACGTGGCCCGCGAGGCCGTCCTCGCGCTCGCCTCGCACCTGCCGGAGGGCACGCCCTTCGCGCTGCGCGCGTACGGGCACAGGAAGCGCTCGATCGAGGACGGCGCAGCGGAGGACACCGAGCTGGTCGTCCCGTTCGCCCCGCTCGACTTCGCGGCCCTCGAGGACACGCTCTCCCGCATGCGCCCGCGCGGCAAGACGCCGATCACGCTCAGCCTCGAGGAGGCGGCGAAGGACCTGCGCAGGTCCCGCGTCTCCGGGGAGACGCTCGTCTTCCTGCTGACCGACGGCGGCGAGGACACGCGTCGCGACCCGGTCGCGGCGGCGCGGAAGCTGACCGAGCTCGACGGCGTGGTGCTGCGGATCGTCGGCTTCGACATCCGCCGCTCCAACTGGAGCGCGGAGCTGGAGGAGGTCGCCGCCGCCGCCCGGGGCAGCTACGTGCAGGTCGACGAAGCCGAGGCCCTGGTGGCCGCGGTCGTGCACGAGGTGGCCCCGGAGCCGCCGGCCTTCGTGCTGACCGACGAGGCGGGCGAACGCGTCGCCGACGGCCGCTTCGGCGGCTCGCTCGAGCTGCAGCCCGGACCGTACTCCCTGTCCTTCGAGTTCGCCGGCCAGTCCCTCGAATCGAGCTTCTGGATCCACCCCGGACGCACGACCCGCGTCCACTTCGACCCGTCCGCGCTGCCCGGGCCCGAGTCGCCTGAAGAACCCTGGAGATGACGATGAAAGCACCCCGCTCGAGCTTCCTGTTCCTGGCGAGCCTCCTGCCGCTCGCGATCCTGCCGGCGCGGGCGAACGCGCCGCAGGACACCGCGGACGAGGCGCGGCGCGTGCGCTCCGAGGAGTTCGCCGCGGACATCGACCGGACCTTCCGCGCGATGCACCGCGCGCTCCAGGCCCTGCCGCGCGAGAGCTTCGACGTCGGGGCCTGTGCCGCCCGGTTCGACTCCGACCCGGAGCGTACGTTCGCGTGGGTGCGCGACGAGACCCGCTGGGTCGCGTATCGGGGCGCCCTGCGGGGCGCGCGGGGCGTGCTGCTCGACCGCATGGGCAGCCACCTGGACCGGGCGCTGCTCCTCGCGCGGCTGCTCGAGCGCGGCGGCCACGAGGTCGAGCTGGCCCACCGCCAGCTGGACGAGGACGAGGCCCGGGCGCTGGCCGAGATCGCGCTGGCGGAGCTGCCGGCGCCTCCCGACCCGCCGGAGGATCCGCAGGAACGGATCGTGGAGGAAGTGACCCGCGCGGCGCAGCTCCTGGACGTCGACGCCGGACAGGTCGCGGAGTACGTGTTCGAGGCGCGGACGGAATCCGAACGCATGCTCGCCAAGGTGCTCGAGCGAGGCTCCGTGCAGAGTCGCGCGCTGGCCACCACGCTGGGCTGGCCGGAGGAGGACGCGTCGACCGAACCGTGGACCCCCGACGCGGCTTCGCTGGAGGCCCTGCGCGACCACTGGTGGGTGCGCGTGCGCCGCGACGACGGGTGGCTGGACCTGGACCCCTCGCGCCGCTCCCACGCGCCCGGCCAGCGGATCGGCGACGCGGAGCCGTCCGCGACCTACGCCGCGGACGAGCTGCCCGACGAGCTCTTCCACCGCCTGCGCGTCGAGGTGCGAGCCGAGCAGACCACGCCGGGCGGCCGCACCCAGGGAGTCGCCCTGAGCCACGAGCTGCGCACGGCGGACGCGGTCTGCGAGGCGCTGACCCTCGCGTGGGTCCCGCTCGGCTCGCCGCCCGTCCAGGCCCACGACGCGCAGGGCGAATACGACAGCCGCGTCCTGCGCGACACCGCGCTCGCGGCGAAGGAGTGGCTGCCGATCCTCGCGGTCGGGGAAAGCATCGTGAAGAACGCCAGCGTCCGCGCCGACGGTTCGATCAACGAGAACCCGGCCATGGGGATGGTCGGTCAGGCCTTCGGCCGCGCGCTGAGCGCCCTGGGGGACGCC
>CAYGPA010000240.1:2738-8281 GCA_964351535.1 uncultured Planctomycetaceae bacterium | reverse complement strand
CCTCGGCGCGCGCGATCCAGATGCGGGCGTCCCTCGCGACGCGCGGCGAGGCCGCACCGGGGCTGCGCTGCGCGGCGACCGTCAGCGCGACGCCGACCAGGACGTGGAGGACGACCGAGGCGACCCAGCAGGACGCCCGGCGCGCGCGATGGCTGTTCGAGGGCACCGTGTTCCTAGTCGTGCCCGCCTCTCGTTCCTACACCCCCGCGTCGAACGAGTGGGGGGTCGGTAACGGTGCGGGGCAAGCGTTGTTACGCGGCCGCTACTTCGGCGTCGAGCCACGACGACACGCCGTCGGTCGAGCGATCGTCGTAGGCGCTTGTGAGCCGGAGTCTTGGACGAGTTCGCGACGTCGTCCGCGCCCTCCGGAACGCCACTTGCTCTCGCCGGGGCCACGGTCCGCATTCGGAGAAGGAAACAGAGATCCGCGAGATGAAGGGTACGGAGAGCCGTCGCTCGACGACGTTGCGGTTCGTGAGGTTCGGCGGCCTGTTCGCCGGCGTGCTCGCGGCCGGGATCGCCAGGGGTCAGGAGCTCGAGGCGCAGGACGCCGGGTCCCGTCGGGAGCCGCGACCCGTGCAGGAAAAGGTCGAGGCGGGCTCGCGGTCCGGCCGCGAGGACGTCCCGGAGATCGTGGTCCTCGGCTCGCTCGAACGCGAGGGCGTGCCCGAGGTCCCGTTCGACGCCACGGGTTCGCGCGACGTCCTCGGCCCCGAGGAGGTCGAGCGCATCGGCGCGCGCGACCTCAACGACCTCGTTCCGTACCTGCCCGCGCTGTCGACCCGGCCCTACAACGGCGGCGAGGCGTCGGCGCCCAGCTTCTCCCTGCGCGGGCTGCCCGACGACGGCTTGACCGAGTACCTGCTCACGCTGATCGACGGCGTCCCGTCGAGCCCCCTGCCCTACGGCTGGACGGCTCACTCCTTCTTCCCGCTGATGACCGAGCAGGTCCACGCGATCGACCTGATCCGGGGCGGACACGCCGTGCGCTACTCGCCCAACACCGTGGGCGGAGTCTTGAACCTGATCACGGCCCCGATCCCCGAGACACCGCTGTTCGAAGCCCAGACGACGCTCGGCGACCACGGCTACTCCAGCACCCTCTTCTCGACGGGGGACACCAACGGTCGCTTCGGCTACCTCGTGACGGTGGGCGATCGTCGCGGAGACGGGTACCGAACCGACGGAGGCTTCGACCAGCGCACCGCGGACGTCAAGCTGCGCTGGCAAGGCGAGGCCGACTCCTGGACGACGGCGCGGCTCTCGTTCATCACGGACGACCACCAGGCTCCGGGCGGGTTGACCCTCGCGGAGTTCGATCAGGACCGCTACGCCAACACGCGGCCCCGCAACGGCTACGAGGGCTTCCGCTGGGTGGCGGACATCGTCCACCACGTCGAGGACTCCGACGGTCACATCGAGACGTTCGCGTGGGCCTCGCAGACCCGGCGCGAGCTGGACGCCCAGCGTCCGCACTTCGGCACCCCGACCGACTTCCAGCGCTGGACGGACGACTCGTACGTGGTCGCCGCCGGCGTGCGCGGCGAGAAGCAGCTCGACTCGCTCGGCGGAGGTCACACGCTGTACTGGGGCGCCCGGATCCAGGAGGAGTACCTGCCGTCCTGGGAGATCACGACCGAGGGGTTCGGGGGAGGTGCTGCGACCACGACCCGGGACAGCCGCTACGAGTCGACGATCCTCTCGGCGCACGTCGACGACACGTTCTCGCCCGTCGAGGACCTCCTGGTCACGGCCGGGGTGCGCGCGGAGTGGGTCCCGGTCACCGAGGGCGAGGACGACGTCCTCGGCGGCGAGTTCGACGACGAGTTCTTCACGCTGTTGCCGGGCCTCGGCGCGAGCTACCAGGTCAGCGAGCGCCTCGCGCTGTTCGGCAACTACCAGCAGTCCTTCCGCGCGCCGCAGGTGTGGGGCTACGACCTGAACACCGGCGCGACCAGCCAGGACGTGGACTTCGAGAGCGGCGACTCGTTCGAGCTCGGGACGCGCGTCCGGGGCGTGGGGGGGATCGAGGGCTCGGTCGCCGCCTGGCGCACGGACTTCGACGACGTCGGCGTGTTCTACACGGGCACCTACGAGAACCTCGGCCGCATCGTCGCCGAGGGAGTCGACCTGGGCCTCTCCTGGGAGGCCGGGGAGAGCCTCGAGGCGCTCGACGGGTTCTCCACGAGGATCTCCTGCACGTTCCAGGACTCCGAGCTGCGCGAAGGGCCCGACCGGGGGAACGAGACACCCTACGCCTGGGACACCAAGCTGGCCTGGAGCCTGCAGTACCTGACCGCATCGGCCTGGCGCTTTTCGCTCGGCGGAGTCCACGTGGGCGAGTCCTACGCGGACGAGGCCAACACGTCCCTCGAGAGCCCCGACGGAACGCTGGGAGTCAACCCGTCGCGAACCATCTGGGACGCCCAGGTCGAGAAGCGCTGGTCGGTGGGTGACGGTCTGCTCAGCCTCGCGGTCGGCGCGACCAACGTGTTCGACCAGGATTGGTACGTCCACTCGCGCGGTGGTTTCTTCGGAGGCGGCAAGGTCGCCGGTCCTCCCCGGCAAGTGTACTTTCGCTTCGGAGCCAGCTTCTAGGAGTCCCCATGCGCCGTCTTCTCCAGGTCTCGATTCTCGGCCTCGCCGCCGCGTGCGCGGCAACCCCGGGCGTGAAGCCCTCCTCGTCGGATCCGAGCGCGGGAGAGGTGCGCCTGCCCTCGGGCTCGGACTGGAACGCCTCCCTCGTGATCGACACGGAGCCGACCGGGATCTGGACGGTCGACGTGCTGCCGGTCTTTCCGCAGTACGCCTGCCCGGAAGTCGTCGGGCTGGACGACGAAGGCCGCTGCCACGTGCTCGTCTCGTACAGCGGCAAGTGGACGCCGCTGACGACGATTGCCGACGGGACGTGGCTCGGCGGCCTCACGCAGGGCGACGTCGATCCGCGCGTGCCGGGGCCCGAGCTCTACACGGGCGGGAAGAAGGGCAACCTGTATCAGGTCGTGACGCACCGCGAGGGCGTCGTCGACAACCGGCGCATCGCGCACTTGCCCGGCCTCGAGATCCACACGCTGATCGCGGCCGACCTGGATCCGTCCGCCGAGGGCGACGAGCTGGTCGCGTTCACGCGACCCGGGGGCCTGTTCCGGCTGACTCCCCGCGACGGTCTGGACGGATTCGACGTCGAAGAGCTCGAGCAGCTCACCGGCCGCGTGCGCGACGCGGTCTGGCTCGAGGATCGCAACCTGCTCGCCACGGTCGATCGGGCCGGCCACCTGCGCCTCGGCGCGTGGACGCCCGCCGGCTTCGAATGGGAGACGATCTTCGAACGCTCGATGGGCATGGGACGCCTGGCGCGGGCCCGGCTGGACGGTCGGACGATCCTGTACAACACCTGCGACGACGGAACGGTCTGGCGGCACTCCGAGGAGGCGGCGGGATCGTGGCGCCACGAGCTGATCTACGCCGGTCCGCAGGGACCCCGCGGGATCGTCGTGGGACGCTTCGATCCGGATCCGTCGCTCGAGACCGTGGCGGTGTTCGGCTACTCCCGTCGGGTCGAACTGCTCACCAACCGGGCCGACGGCTGGACCGTCGAGACGATCTTCACCGACCGCGACCGCGGTCACTGGCTCGCGAAGGGGGAGCTCGACGGTCGCAACGCCACCGACGAGATCGTCCTGTCCGGCTACGGCGCGCGCATCGTGCTGCTCGCGCGCCCGCCGGGCCACGGCCTCGCGGGCGTCGCCACGACTCCCTGAGGCCCGGGGCCCGACCGCGACTCAGCGGCGCGGGCGCGGCGAGCTCTGGCGGGGTCCGCGGTCGCGGCGGATCAGCGTCTGCGGATCGCGCGGGTCGCGGCGGCCGGCCAGGCGTTCGAACTGCTCGGCCACGTCGACGTGCACGTCGAAGGTGCTGGCGTTGGGGTGGATCGCGATCGAGCCGATGTGGCTGCCGGTCACCTCGCCGCGTCGGCACAGGGCGGCCAGCAGGCGGCCCGGCGTGGCCCCCTGGTTCTCGCCCCAGTTGACGAAGAAGCGCACGGCGCTGCTGCCGTCGAAGCGACCTCGGCGCGGCGCGTTGTCGCGACGGCCGTAGTCCTGACGCTGGGGAGCCTCACGGCCGCGCTCGTAGCGCCCGCCCCGGTCGCCCCGTTCATACGGCGCTCCCTGGCCCCGGCCTCCGCCGTAGCTGGGTCCGCGGTCGTTGCGCGCGCCGCGGTCGTAGCCGTGGCCCCGATCGTTGCCGTAGCCGTTGTCGCGGTCGTGCCGGGGACCTCGCTCGTACGAGCCGCCCCGTGCGCCGCGGTCCTTCCACGGGCGCTCCTCGCGGACCTGCGGGGACTCGACGTCGCGCGGTTCGGCGCGCTGGTTGGGCTCCAGGCGCGCGAGCAGCGCGGCGACGACGCTGCGGGCGTCGCGGCTCGCGAGCAGCTCCGCGGCCTTCTCGAGCTGGGCTTCGGGCAGGCCGGCCTCGAGGGCTGCGTCCAGCTCGGCCTTCATCCGCGTGCGCACGCGCTCGGTGAGCTGCCGCTGCACCTCGTCCGCGCGCGGCAGCGGGCTCCAGCGCAGGTCGAGGCCGGCCTCTCCCAGCAGGCGCTCCACCTTCCGGCGCCGGTGCGGCGGCGCGAAGAGCACGCTGGCTCCTTGCTTGCCGGCGCGGCCCGTGCGGCCGCTGCGGTGGGTGTAGACCTGGGCGTCGATCGGCGGCGACGTGTGGATGACGGTGGCGACGTCCGGAACGTCGAGGCCGCGCGCGGCCACGTCGGTGGCCACGAGGACTTTCACGCGACCGGCGCGGAAGGCCGCCAGCGTGCGCTCGCGCTGGCTCTGCGCGAGCTCGCCGGAGAGCGGCATCGCCGCGAAGCCGTCGGTCTCCAGGCGCTCCGCGACCTCCAGCGCGTCCGCGCGGCGCTCGACGAACACCAGCGTGCGCTCGCCCTCGGCGAGCAGCAGCAGGTTGACGAGCGCGGCGTAGCGGTCGCGGGGGTGCACCAGGTAGCCGCGGTGTTCGATGTCCTCGTTGGCGTCGCCGAGGCGCGTGCCCTCGATTGCGACGGGCTCGCGCTGGTAGCGCGCCGCGAGGCGCTGGATGCCGTCGGGGAACGTGGCGGAGACGAGGTGCGTGCGGCGCGTGGTCGGCGTGGTGTCGAGCAGACCCTCGAGCTCCTCGCGGAAGCCCAGGTCCAGCATCTGGTCGGCCTCGTCGAGCACGAGCTCGCTCACGTTGCCGAGATCGAGCGCCCCGTTCCGGACGTGGTCGAGCAGGCGCCCGGGCGTTCCGACGAGCACGCGCGGGTGGCGCGCGAGGACCTTCTTGTCCCGGTAGATCGGGCTGCCGCCGGTCACCGCGACGACGCGCGCGCCGGGGACGTCGTGCAGGAGCCAGCCGAGCTCCTTGCAGACCTGGGCCGCGAGCTCGCGCGTGGGCACGATGATGAGCACGTCGGGGCCTTGACCCCCGCGCTCCGCCTCGAGCCGCGGCGTCAGGACGAATCCCAGCGCAACGGTCTTGCCGGAGCCGGTCTGCGAGGAGATCTGCAG
>CAYGPA010000240.1:0-2638 GCA_964351535.1 uncultured Planctomycetaceae bacterium | reverse complement strand
CTCGGGCGCGGCGGCCGAAGCCTCCTCGTCGTTCGAACCGTTCGAGGCCGGGAGGTCGGTGTGCGCAACTGCAGACACGTCGTCGAACGACGTCACGAGGTCGAGTTCCATGGCGATCCACTCAGGGCCGAGGGCCCAGTATCAAGAGGGCAGCACCGGCTGCCGGAAGGAGGACCGTCATGGCCCCGCGAGCGCGCTCTGGTCTCCGGAGACTCGTCCGGTCGCGCGCGAACCGCAGAGGGTAGCCGCGATGGGGGGCGGGCCGGACCTCCAGGGCTCGAAAACCTCCTCGAAGGACGGTCTCGCGCGCCGGAACGGAGCGGTCCCGTATTCGTAAGTACTTGCAGGGTCAGGGCGTGGGGCAGTCCAGGGGTCGAGGACGGCGGCGCGCCGACCCGCGGGAACGGCCGCGGCTCGCAACCTCCTCGCGAGGTACCGCGCCGAACGCGAACACGAACTCGACGCCCAGCCCCGCGAGCCGGTCGCGCCGGCCCTCTCCTCGCCACGCTCTTCCTGCGGTTCGCGGTGGGACCGCGCGTCCGTGCCGGCGCCTACCTGTTCGGGACGCTGGCGGTCGCGGCGATCGGGACCTGCGCGCTGGTCGCCTGGTTCACGCTCGGTCCTACCGTCGACGGCGCGCTCCGTCGGCGCGACTTCGACGCGGAGCGCTGGCGCGTCCTGGAGCGACTCGACGACGACGGCCTGTGGGTTCCGCGCATGTGCAGGGTGGACGACCTGCTGGAGAGCGGCGTGGTCGACGCACTGACCGAGGACGGTGTCCTGCGCCTGCTCGGACCTCCAGCAGACGAGAGCTTCCCCTTCGGAGCGCGCCACTGCGGCCTGCACGACCGCCTGGGTCCCGACCCCCTCGGCCTGGACTCCGAGTGGCTGTTCACCGACTTCGATGCGGGCGGCGTGGTCGAGCGGCTGTGGATCTACGTCGACGGATGGCGGTGCTGTCGTCGACCGCGGGGAGCTTGCGCGGCGAGCGACGCACGGAGATGATGCGCGTCGCGTACGGCGAGCGACGTGCAAGGTGCCGTGCCACGCTCGCGCATTCCCGCGCATCGAAACGGGATCTCTCTGGAACTCCACCGCATGAGCAATCCGCCGAAGGCCTACAACGAGTTCATCGAACGCTTCCCGGCGCTGGGCGAGGCGTGGGATCTCACGCGCAAGGCCTCGCGTGAGGCCGGCCCGCTGGACCCGCGGATGCTGGCGTTGATCAAGATCGCGATCACCACGGGAGCCCAGCGGGAGGGCGCACTTCACTCCGCCGTACGCAAGGCACTCGCGTCCGGCGTTCCGCGCGAGGAAATCGAGCAGGTGATCGCGACGGCGGCCAGCACGATCGGACTCCCGGCCACCGTGGCTGCCTGGACCTGGTCGCGCGACGAGTTCGAGAAGCCGACTCGCGGCTGATCGGCCCGGGTATGGGCGCCTTCGCCGCGTTGCCGCGAGCGACGTTCGATCCGGTTCGCGCGCACGGCGCCTGGGTGTACCTGTTTGCCGCGGCGCTCGCCTGGGGTGCTAGCAGGAAACGGCGCCAGCTACTCCTCGGGCTGGCGACCGCCGTGCTTCCCCCGCTGGCCGCGCTCGGGCTCGGAGCCGACCGCGCCTTCCTGGTGGTGGCCGCTTGCGCGGTCCTGCCGGCTGCCGGAGCGGTGTTCTTTGCCGCGCGCTTCGGCGACCTGTCTCCCCCCGCCTTGATCTGTGGTGTCGGCGCGCTGACGCTCGCGGCGCCGGCGGAGGCGCTGGTGGGCGGCGCGAGCGCCGGCCGCGCGGTCGCGCTGCTCCTCTTGCTGTGGACGTTCTACGGTTGGCGCAGCCTGCGCATCGCCGTGGGGCTGCGGGGCACGCAGCCCTGGGATCGCGACGAGCTGCGCGCGCGCGGGTTGCGCAAGGCTGCGGTCGCGGCCGTCTGAGCCATGACCGTGGCGGTCGGGCTGAAGCTCGTCTGACGTCGCGGCGCTTCGGCGCGTCACTCGTGCTCGATGCGGACGCGCCCGGCCGGGACGTCCTCGAGGCGGGTCTCGGCGCCGTCCGCCCACGTGACCGTCAGCCGATCCGCTCCGTCGGCCGCCCCGACACCGAACACGAGCTCCGGGGCGTGCATGCTCAGATAGGAGACGTCGGCTCCGTACCAGCGAGTTTGCTGCCTGTCGCCGACCGCGAGCTGCACCTTGGAGCCGAAGAGGGCCGCGGCGGGACCGACGAGCGTGACGGAGAGCGAACGATGGGAGGTCTCGGTGTCGTTGCGCAGCAGCAGCGGGCTACCGCGGTTCACCGCGACGGCGAGATCCACGTCGCCGTCGCCGTCGTAGTCCGCCGCGGCGAGCTCGACGAACTGCCGGCCGTCGTTCCAGAAGAAGAAGAGCGGCTCCGCGCGGAGGCGAGAGCGGTCCTCCTTCGATTCCAGCGTGCTGCCGTTGGCCACCGCCACGTCGAGCAAGCCGTCGAGGTCGAAGTCGACGAAGCAAGAGCCCCATCCCACGGTCGCGATCGAAACCTCGCCGAGGCGGTAGCGGCGCGTCCGGTCGCGGTACTCGATGCGACCGCTGGGCAGGCGCAGGCTCTGGTACAGCGCGTTCTCCTGGGCCACCCAGTGCTTGATGAAGAGCTCCGGCAAACCGTCGGG
>CAYGPA010000239.1:0-8308 GCA_964351535.1 uncultured Planctomycetaceae bacterium | reverse complement strand
CTACATCGTCGTGTCCATCGTCCTGCCGATCCTGCAGGTGGGACAGTTCAACTGACCGAGAGACAACCCATGAAGCTGCTGAAACACCTCTCCACCGACATCGAGAGCCATCCGGCTCGGACGCGTCACCCGGCCCGGACGCGTCACCCGGCCCGAACCAGGCGCGGCTTCTCGCTGGCCGAGCTGATGGTCGTCATCGTGATCCTGGGCCTGCTCATGACCATCGTGGTTCCGAACGTCATGAAGCGCTTCAAGACCGCGCAGGCCGCCGCCGCCAAGACCGACATCGTCGGGATCATGGGCGCTCTGGACGACTACGCCATCAACAACGGGGGCCGCTACCCCGACGGGCTCGAGGAGCTCGTCCAGGAAGACGAGAACGGCGAGCGCTACCTGGACCAGGTCGAGCTCCCCGTGGACCCCTGGGGCCACGAGTACCAGTACGAGCCCGAGCCCGGCAACCGCAAGTACCGCCTCTACACCCTCGGCGCCGACGGCGTGCAGGGCGGCGAGGGCCAGGACGCCGACATCGACAACGTGGACGTGAAGACACGCGGGCGCTAGCCCGAACGATTCATGAGAGTTCTTCGAGCGCAGGGTCCCGCCCGGGACGGACGCCCGCAGCGACGCGCCGCCGCGCGCGCGGGCTTCACGCTCGTCGAGCTCATGGGAGTCTCGCTGGTCCTGATGCTCGTGGCCACGATCACGTTCGCCTCGTGGCGCGCGACGCTGCCCCGCGCGCAGCGCAACGCGGCGATCCGCAAGCTGGCCAGCACGCTGCACGAGACGCGCTCCAACGCCATCGCGCGCAACGCCCAGTTCGAGATCGTCTACGACCTGAACGAGAACCGCTACTGGATCCGGACCCCGTTCCGACCCGGAGGAGGCCTGGCGGCCTTCGACGAGGAGCGCCTGATCACGGGCGAGGAGCTGCTGCCCGACAACGTCGAGTTCAAGCAGATCGCCATCAACGGCGAGCCCTACGTGAGCGACCTCGTGACCGTGCGCTTCGACCCGCTGGGGGCCGCCTCCGACCACACCATCACGCTGGTCCAGTTGCCGGAGGAGTCGTACTACACGATCGAGGTCCTCGCCCTGACGGGCCTGATCCGCTTCCACGACGGACTCTACGAGCGGCAGTATCCCGACGAGAAGGACTTCGAATAGCGTGAGGCTCCCCCACCGTCGCCGCGCGAGCTTCGCCCACGCGGATTCGAGCCGTCCGCGCTCGGGGTTCACGCTGGCGGAGGTCATGGTAACGATCGTCATCGTCGGCATCGCGCTCGTGCTCGTGCTCCAGGGACTGAACGCGACCAAGTTCGAGGCCGCCCACACGCGCAACCTGAAGCTCTCGCGCGAGCTCGGGCTCCTGACGCTCGGGCAGATCGAGGCCGGACTGTTCCAGGAGGACACCGTCCGCGATCGGCTGTTCGGCACCTACGCCGAGCAGGGCCACGAGTTCTTCGAGTACGAGGTGGTCTTCGGCGACGACGGCTTCCTCACCGAGGACGAGCTGTACCGCTACGACCCCTGGCGTCGTGAGGACGACGACGAGGACGAGGAGATCGAGGAGCCCTACGAGATCGTGCAGGTCAAGGTCACCTTCCCGCAGATCCGCGGCTACAAGAACGAGCTGGTGCTCGAGCGCTGGCTGCCGTGGGACGCCGTGTACCCGCCCGAGGAGGGCGCGCAGGACAACGCGAGCGAGGACCGCGCGGGGGAAGACCCGTGATCGCTTCGCGCCGTCTCCAGGCTCCGGCCGCGCAGCGCTCCGGGTTCACGCTGGTCGAGGTGCTCGTCACCCTGCTGATCGTGGGCGGCATCATGGTCGTCGTGACCCAGATCCTGACCGCGGCGCGCAAGAGCCGCGACTGGATCCACAACGTGCAGGAAACGCACCTCGCGGGCCCCGCGATCATGGACCTCATCGAGCGCGACCTGCGCGCGATCGTCACGTACAACCGTCCGAAGAACCAGTACCTGCGCGTGATCGACCGCGTCATGGGCGGACTCGACGGCGACAGCCTGGACTTCGTGGCCTCGACCGACGGACTGGTTCCGCTCCCGTTCGACGACCGCTTCGTGCGCGGCGACCTGAACGAGATCGGCTACCGGCTGCGCATCAACCCGGAACACGACGACTTCCTCGAGCTCTTTCGCCGCGAGGGCTTCGGCATCGACGACGAGCCCTTCGAGGGCGGCAGCTTCACGTTCCTGCACGACCGCGTGAAGAGCTTCGACATCAAGGTCTACGACGAGGCGGGCCCCGACGTCGATCCGCTCGACGAGTGGAGCGCGGCGACGGGCCAGGACGACGACGGCCTCCCGGTGTGGCTCCACGTCCAGCTCACGCTCGAGCTCGCGCCGCGCCTGACCCAGGAGCAGCTCGTGATCGCGCCGCTCGACAAGCGCACGGTCACCTACGAGCGGGTCCTGCGCCTGCCCGAGTCGCTGCGCCGCGCGCAGGAGATCGAGCCGGCGCCGCTGGTCCCGGTCATCCCCCCGCTGAACGACCCCGACGGCGGCTGACCGCTCACCCGAGCGGTCGCCCGAGCACCTCGCGGCCCCGGAGGTAGGGGCGCAGGGGTTCGGGCACGTGCACGCGCCCGTCGGCGAGCTGGTGGTTCTCGAGCAGCGCGATCAGCATCCGCGTGCTGGCGGCGACGGTGTTGTTCAGCGTGTGGCAGAACGCGACCTTGCCGTCCTCCCCGCGGTAGCGCAGGTTCAGGCGCCGCGCCTGGAAGTCGTGGAAGCGCGACGCGCTGTGCGTCTCGCCGTAGCCCTCGCGGCTGGGCATCCACGTCTCGATGTCGAACTTCTGGACCTGCGGAACGCCCAGGTCCCCGCCGCAGACGTTGACGACGCGGTACGGCAGGTCGAGGGCCTTCAGCACCTCCTCGGAGTTGTCGAGGATCGCGCGGTGGTGCTCGAGGCTGCGCTCGGCGTCGGCGACGTCGATGACGACCTGCTCGACCTTCTGGAACTGGTGCACGCGGTACAGGCCGCGGGTGTCGCGACCGTACGTGCCGGCCTCGCGGCGGTAGCACGTCGAGAGCGCCACGTAGCGCAGCGGCAGGTCCTCGTACTTCAGCACCTCGCCGCCGTGGAGCGACGTGACGGGGACCTCGGCCGTACCGACGAGGCAGAGATCGTCGCGCTCGTCGCAGCGGTAGGCCTGGTCCTCGCCGCCGGGGAAGTAGCCGGTGCCCACCATGGCCTCCGTGCGCACCAGCGTCGGAACCGTCAAGGGCACGAAGCCCTTGTCGACCATGTGGTCGAGGGCGAAGCGCATCACCGCACCTTCGAGCAGCGAGAGGTCGCCCTTCAGCACGTAGTTGCGCGAGCCGGCCAGCCGCGCGCCCGCCTCGATGTCGAGCCAGCCCTGGGCCTCGCCGAGGCTGATGTGATCGCGCAGCTCGAAGTCGAACGTCCGCGGCTCGCCCACGCGGCGGACCTCGACGTTGTCGCTGTCGTCGGCGCCCTCGGGCACCTCGTCCGCCGGCAGGTTCGGGACCGCCAGCAGGAGCGCGTCGAGCTCGGCCGTGAGCGTGCCCTGCTCGTCCTCCAGCGCCTTCAGCGCGACCTTCTGTTCGCCCTGCGAAGCCACGAGCCCGGCGCGCTCCTCGGGCGCGGCCTGCGCGATGCGCTTGCCCGCCTGCTTGGCCTCCGCGCGCAGGCCGTCGACCTCGCGTCCGAGGTCCAGGAGGCGCGCGTCCAGCTCCAGGATCCGGTCGACGTCGCAATCGATGCGCTTCTTGCGCGCGCCGGCCTTGACGAGCTCCGGCTCCTGCCGGATCAGTTTGCGATCGAGCACGGGCTCAGTCCTTCCACTCCGATTCGATCTTGCCGAACAGCTTGTTCTTCTTCTCGACGAGCTGCACCTCGATGCCTTCTTCGGGCACGCTGCCGATCTCCATCGTGAAGTCGAGCGGGTGCCAGGACTTGCGCCAGCCGCCCGGTTCGAACAAGGCGTCCTGGTCGAGCACGACCTTCATGTCCTCGGGCTTGCTGCCGCGCTTCGAGCCGGCCTTGCGCCAGGACACCTCGGGTCGCGGCACGGCGTTCCACAGGCGCTCGTAGCGCTCGCCGCCGTTCCCCACGACGACCACGCTGCGGCCGGGCACCTCGAGCACGTCGCCCGCGAGGCTCCAGTCGAACTGGAAGCGGTAGGGCGCGCCGATCGTCACGGTCGTCGTCTCGCCGCTCTTGACCTGGTACTTGGTGCCGCTCCCGCCGAGGATGACGCTCTTGACCACCTGCCGGCGCTTGCCCTTGCGCAGCTCGCCGTAGACGAGCTCGTCGGTCCCCACCGGGACCTCGACGCTCTTGCCGTCGGCGAGGTCGAAGTAGGCGCCCTCGATGCGGTCGGTGCCGCGCACGTGCACCCAGTACGGCTTGGTCCCCTCCGCCACCAGCTTCAGCTCGCCGGTCTTGAAAGCCGCGGGCTTGAGGTTCAGCCGCGTTCCGCTGTCCACGGACTCCCACTCGTACCAGACGCCGTCCAGCTGCTGGAAGCGGCTCCACGGAACCGCCCGCTTGCTGGATCCGATGACGACGCTGTCGAGCTCGGGGTGGAAGGACCCCTCGGCGAGGCCGATGTACTCCCACGAGCGCGGCTCGCTGCCGTAGAGCCCATCGAGGTTGTCGTCGAGGATGCGCACCTGGGTCCCGCCCACGTCGGCGACCAGGCTGGCAGCGGGAACGTAGGACAGCGTGAACGAGGAGAGCTGGGGCTGCATGTTGACCTGCACCCCCTGGTAGAAGTCCTGGTCGGTGCCGATCCGGGAGACGAAGGCCCACGGACGCTTGACGCCGCCGATCTCGAGCTCGAACTCGGTCAGGACCTCGCCGCCCTTGATCGGCACCTTGGTCTCGAACTCCCCGTCGCGATCCGTGTCGGCCGCGATGGCGGAGTCGCCCGTCCGCTGGAACGGCGGCGACTCCTCCATGTAGCCGATGGTCGCCTGCGTGCCCCGATCTGTGAAGTAGAGCACGGGCCAGATCTCGTAGAAGCCGTCGAGGTCGTAGCTCGGACGCTCGAAGCGGTCGAGGTCCTCGACGGCCTCGAACTTCATCTCGCCGATGGCGGGGACGGCACCGGTCGCCGCGGCGCCCGCGGCCGGTTCGGCCGGCTCCTTGCCCTCGGCGCCGCCGGGCTCACCGGCCGAGCCCTCCGGGCCCGCGCCGAGAGATCCCGCGCCGGGACCGTAGCCCTCGTCCTCGATCTCGCGCTGACGCGCGACGGCGAACTCGTAGAAGTTGTCCTTCAGTTCGAGCATGTCGCGGTACTTCTTGACCTGCTCGTAGGCGTCCCAGGCCTTGTCGAGGTCGGCTCCCTCGCGCCGGTAGCGATCGTCGAAGCAGATCGCGACGTTGTTCCAGCACATCGAGGTGTGGTAGCGGTCGCCGACTTCGAGGAAGGCCTGCGCTTAGCCCTGGAACTCGGCGGCGAGCTGCTCGAGCTTGGGCCCGTCGCCCGACTCGAGGGTCGCCAGCAGCTCGTTGTTGGCCCGGTTGTAGAGCTTCTGCAGCCGCTGCCGCTCACGCTTCAGCTGCGACGTCTGCAGCGAGAAGAACTCGTAGACGTTCATCACGAAGGCCGAGTCGTTGAACGCCTTGCGCCAGCCCCGGTCGAGCGCGTAGATCTCGTCGACGAGCTCGGGCGTCTCCTCGCTCTCGATGGCGATGCAGATGTCGATGACCTCGTAGACCGCCTCGTCGACGTAGCGCTTGATGAGCTTCGCCATCTCGTCGTACGCCTTGACCGCCGTGGCCTGCGCGTACTCCTTGCGGAACTGCGCCTGACGGTCCTCGCGGGCGATGCCCGAGCGATCCTCCTCGCCTTCCTGCGGCGTGGAGACGGGATGCGACGGAGCCGCCGGCAAGGCGGCGGGGACGATGAGCGCGAGTGCGAGGAGGAGATTCTTCATGGCAAGTAGCGGGTTCGGGGACGCGGAGCCGTGGAGTGTACCTGCTGCCCGCCCGCCCCCGGAAGGGCGCCCGACCGCCGGGTCGTCGGCCCGAAAGCAGGAGCGCGGGCAGCGCCCCGGAGGCGGCTAGCGACGCGAGGAGACGCGCTTGAGGAAGGCCTTCTCGCGCTTGGAGAGCGAGTGCATTCCCTGTCTGTGGATCTTGTCCAGCAGGGTATCCAGGCGCTGTTCCTCGGTTTCCTCCGCCTGCTCGCGGGCTTCGGTCCGGTGCTGCTCCCAGGCGTCGGCGGGATCCTTCCAGAGGAACCCGCGCTTCACGCCGAAGAAGCCGTAGGCCGCGCCCGTGAGGTGCACCATCCACGCGACGTCGCTGGACCCCATCAGCAGGCGGTAGAGGTCCAGCCCGACCAGGATCATCGCGAGCGTCTTCAGCGTGATCGGGAAGAAGAGGAAGATCACCCGCATGTTGGGCTGCAGGGTCGCCATCGCCACGATGACGAACAGCGCTCCGCCGCTGATCCCGAGGGTCAGGGCGCTGGAGCCCGTGACGAGGACCAGCACGAGCTGCGCCAGGCCGCCGAGCACGACCGCGATCGTGAGGTGCGCCAGGTACCGGCGGCCGCCGAGCAGGCTCTCGAGACTGGTGCCGAAGAAGAAGAGCACCAGCAGGTTGTAGAGCACGTGCGTCGGGTCGTAGGCGGAGTGCATCACCCCGTAGGTCACGAGCTGCCAGAGCGGGAAGAACGGAGCCCAGCCGCGCCAGGCGTCGGGGTACAGCGTCAGGACCCGCTCCAGGAAGCGGTGCGCCTCGGGCGCGAAGCGAGCCAGCAGCAGCGACAGGACGAAGGACCCCGCGCACGCGATCAGGATCCACTTCGTGACCGGTGTGAGCCTCGGGAAGGCGATGCCGCCGCCGCCGAAGGAGCGGTCGCGGTACTCGGGCGGGTCCTGGTACGGCCTCATCCGCGCGCGGCCTCCGAGCTCGCGGCGGGCGCGAGCTCACTCCAGGAGCGGCCGTGACGGCGCGCGGCGGCCAGCGCGGTGTTGCGGATCAGCATCGCAATCGTCATCGGTCCGACGCCCCCCGGAACCGGAGTGATCACCCCCGCGACTTCGCGGGCCTCCTCGAAGGCCACGTCGCCGACCAGCCGCCCGTCCTCGCGGCGGTTGATCCCGACGTCGAGGACCGCGGCTCCGGGCCGGATCCAGTCGCCCCGGACCAGCTCCTGCCGACCGACGGCGGCGACCAACACGTCGCCCTCGCGGCAGACGGCGGGCAGGTCGCGGGTCCGGCTATGGCAGATCGTGACCGTCGCGTGGCGCGCCAGCGCCAGCAGCGCGAACGGTTTTCCGACCAGCATCGAGCGGCCGACGACGACCACGCGCCGGCCCGCGAGCTCGACGCCCGCGCGGTCGAGGAGCTCGATGCAGCCGGCCGGCGTGCAGGGCACCAGTCCCTCCGAGCCGGTCACGAGCGCGGCCACGTTGGTCGGCGTCAGCCCGTCGACGTCCTTGCTCGGATCGAGGCGCGCGACCACGGGTGCCGAGTCGAGCCCGGCCGGGAGCGGCAGCTGCACCAGGATCCCGTGGACCGCGTCGTCGGCGTTCAGCGCGTCCACGACGGCGTGCAGCTCCTGCTGCGAGGTCGTCGCCGGCAGCCGCTCCGTGCGCACCTCGAACCCGGCCTCCTTCGCGGCGCGGTCCTTGTTGCGTACGTAGACCTGGCTGGCGGGGTCCTCGCCGACGAGCACGACGGCGAGGCCGGGCCGAATCCCGGCGGAGATCAGACGCTCCGCGCGCTGGCGGACGTCGTCGCGAACGGCGCGGGCGATGGCCTTGCCGTCGAGGATGCGGGCTGCTGCGTTGGACATGCGGACAAGCTAGCCAGAAGGATTCGTGAGGCGTAGATCGAATCGGCTCGAACGGACACGTCGGGAGTTCGCGAGCCTCGGCCGATCAGCGGGCGACCGCGGTCGCCTCGCCCTCGCGCGGAGCGCTCGCGGAGGTGCTGGCAGGCTCCTCGACCGAGGGGCCCTGCATGCCCTCCTGGGGAACGACGTTGTCGTCGGTGTAGCGGTGCAGGCTCTTCTGACTGTCGGGGAAGTACCCGAAGAGCTGGAACGTGATCAGGATGGAGATCGCGCCGCCCATCAGCACGGACATGGCCTTGGCCCCGCGGTAGCCGCCGAGCATGCGCAGGTGGATGTACACCACGTAGACGAGCCACGTGATCAGCGCCGAGTTCTCCTTGCTGTCCCAGCCCCAGTAGTTGGCCCAGGCCTCCTGGGCCCAGAAGGCGCCCATGAACAGCCCGGCCGTCAGGAACGGGAAGCCGACCGAGAACGCGCGGAAGGAGACCTGGTCCATGTCCTTCTCGA
>CAYGPA010000238.1:3040-8320 GCA_964351535.1 uncultured Planctomycetaceae bacterium | reverse complement strand
AGAGGCTGCCGGTTGTGCCGTTTCGGCTGCGTGCTCATGAATCGTTCGGGCTAGTTCCACGTCGGCCCTCGATGGCAGGTCGGCCCTCAGTTCCAGGTCGGATCCGGCGGCTGGTTCTCGATCCCGGCTGCGGGGCCGGCGACGGAGCGGACGACTTCGCGCCAGGCGGCCTCGCCGTCGGCGCCGAAGACCAGTTCGGCGCGGGCCTGGGCCGGCAGCCAGGCGCCGATCGCGAGCTCGTACTCGAGCTGCCCGGGCGACCAGCCGGCGTAGCCGAGGAAGAGCCGCACGCGGCGCTGAGCCTCCTCCCGGTCCTCCCCCACGAGACGCGCGACGTCGAGCAGCTCGCCGCCGATCCAGAGGTCGTCGAGCAGCGGAACGCCGCCCGGAATCCTGTCGTCGGCGCGGTGCAGCACCTGGAGCGTGTCGAGACCGACGGGCCCGCCTTGGTGGATCGGAAAGGCGTGCTCGGAGAGCGGCGGGTGGTCGGAGAGGATCGCCTCCGCGGTCTGCCCGGTCGGACGGTTGACGATCAGACCGTAGGCGCCCTCGCCGGTGTGCTCGCAGATCAGCACGACCGCGTGCATGAAGTTCGGGTCGAGCATGTCCGGCCCGGCGGCGAGGAAGGTTCCCTGGGCGACCCTGAGGTTCGGGTCCATGCCCCCAGGCTACTCGGAGAAGCCCGAACAGGCCAAGACCGGTTGAGGCGGGTACTTCGCGAAACGCCCGTCGACCTTGGCCAGCGTGCAGAGCAGGAACGTCGAGCCGCGCTCGGACTTCAGGCGTCGCACGTGGCGGCCGCGCGGGCACAGACCGTGCGCGGAGGCCGGGGCGCGTCCGCGCGCTTCCTCGGGCTCCCCGGGCCGCCCGGGCTCCCCGGGCCGCCCGGGCCGCCCAGGCCGATCGGAGCGCGCGGTCACGAGCCGGCCCGGGCGGGGACCAGGGTGAACACGATCTCGAGGTGCGGCGTGTGCGGGAACAGGTCGATCGGCTGGACGCGCTGCACGCGCATCCCCTGCTCGACCAGGCCCGCCACGTCCGTCGCCGCGGCGCGCGGGTTGCAGGACACGTACACGAGGCGCTGCGGGCGCAGCCCGGCGACGACCTCCAGCACGCGCGGGTGCAGCCCGGCGCGGGGCGGGTCGACCACGAGCACGTCGGGGAACGGCCGCCGGGTCGCGCCCGGGTGGCGCGGGTGCAGGGACTGCAGGACGTCGCCGCCGACGAAGAAGGCGTTGCGCACCCCGTTCGCCGCGGCGTTCTGACGGGCGTCGTCGATCGCGCTGTCGACGACCTCGAAGCCCCAGACCTCGCGCGCGTCGCGCGCCAGGGCCAGGCCCAGCGAGCCGCCGCCGCAGTAGAGGTCGTACACGACGTCCTTCGGGCCCACGGCCGCGGCCTCGCGCACGATCTCGACGAGCTTCTCGGCCTGCGCCGTGTTCGTCTGGAAGAACGAGGTCGCCGAGACGCGGAACTCGACGCCGCCGAGCCGCTCGCGCAGGTAGCCCGGGCCGTACAGCACGGTGTCGCGCTCGCCGACGGCCACGCTCGCGATGCGCGAGTTCACGCCGTGCACCAGCGTCGTGATCTCGGGGCGCGCGGCGATCAGCGCGTCGGCGTAGGGCTGGACGAGCTCGGGGGTCTCGTCCGACGTGACGAGGTAGACCAGCAGGTCCGCGCACGTCGCGCTCTTGCGCAGCACGAGGTGGCGCAGGAGGCCCTTGTGCTCGGTCAGGTCCCAGGGCGCGAGCTCCTGCGCGCGCGCGATCTCGCGCGCGCTCGCGAGCACGGCGCCGCACTCGGGCGACTGGATCAGGCAGTCGCGCACGTCCAGCACCTTGCCGTGCCAGCCGGCGACGTGCAGGCCCAGGGCGAAGTCCGCCTCGGCGTTCTCGGGCTCGTGCTCCTCGACCCAGCGGCGGCTCGAGAACGTGAAGTCCATCTTGTTGCGGTAGGCCCACGGCGACTCGCACGCCACCGGCGCCTCGATCTCGACGCCGTCGGGCAGCGGAACGGAGGCGAGCAGGCGCTGGGCGAGGCGCCGCTTCTCGACGAGCTGGTCCGCGTAACCGAGGTCCTGCAGGCTGCAGCCGCCGCACGTGCCGAACTGCGTGCAGCGCGCCTCGACCGCGAGCGGGCTGGGTTCGAGCACCTCCTCGACGCGCGCCTCGATGGACTCGCTGCGGCGCCGGGAGACGTTCACGCGCAGCCGCGCGCCGGGCAGCCCGTGGCCGACGCTGACGCGGTACGGCCCGACGCGACCGACCCCCTTGCCGCGGTGGTCGATGCGCTCGACGTCGACGTCGAGCAGGTCCCCGCGGCGGGGCTTCCGTCCGAGCTCCTCGGACCAGGCGGTCGGTGTCTCGGGACCTGCGGTCATGCTGCCCTTGTTCGTGGGACAATTCGCCCCGCGGAACCGGGGGCGCAAGCGCGACACCGTACACTCTCGCGCCAGCCGTGACGACACACCGCGACAAGGGATCGACCCCCGCGCCGCGCCCGGCGGCGACCGGCGCGCGCGCCGCGCCGGCCTCGCGCCCCTCGCCGGGCGCAGGCCGGCTGCGCGCCGCGGCCCTCGGCGCCATCGTGCTGCTGCCGCTCGTGCTGCTCGCGTGGCGCTTCGACTTCCTCGTCGACGACGCGTTCATCTCGTTCCGCTACGCGTCGAACTGGGCGACCGGGCACGGCCTCGCCTACCACGCGGGCGCCGCGCAGCCCGTCGAGGGCTTCTCGAACTTCCTCTGGGTCGCGCTGCTCGCCGGGCTGGACACGCTCGGCGTGTCGCTCGAGCGCGGGGCGCGCCTGGCCTCCGCCGTCGCGGCCGGGGCGCTCGTGGCGGCCGTGATGGCGACGCTGCGCCGCAGGCTGGGCGTCGGCGAGCTCGCGTCCCTGGCGGCCGGGCTCTTCGTCTCGACCTCGGCGGGCTTCGCGGTCTGGGCGACCGGCGGCCTCGAGACGATGCTGTTCGCGCTGCTCCTCTTCGTCACGTGGTCGGCGACGCTCTTCGTGTACCGCGAGGGGCGCGCCCCGCGCCGCGCGGCGCTGGTCGCCGCCGGACTCTGCGGAGCGGGTGTGGCGCTCGTGCGCGTCGAGGGCCTGGCCTGGGTCCTCGCGGCCGCCGGCGCCGCGTGGCTCGCGCGCCCGCGGGAGGCGCGGCTCACGGTCCGCGAGCTGGCGCTCCTCGTCGGCCCGGCGTTGATCGCGTGGGCAGGGTACGAGGTCTTCCGCGTCGCGACCTTCGGCGACTGGACCGCGAACACGACCCACGCCAAGGCGGCGTGGTCGGTCGACACGCTGGCGCGCGGCGCGCGCACGGTCGCGAGCTTCGGGCTCGTGTTCCTGTCGCCGCTCGTCGCGCTCCCCGTCGCCGCGGCGGGGTGGCGCGGACCGCGGGCGCCCGTCGCGCGTTCGGCGCTGGCGCTCGTCGCGGCGGTCGGTGCGTACAACGTGCTGGTCGGCGGCGACTGGATGCCCTACTTCCGGTTCCTCGTTCCCGTGTGGCCGTTCCTCGCCGTCGCGCTGGCCCTGGGCCTCGAGCGCCTGCCGCGGCCGGCTGCGGTGACCGGCGGCGTCCTCGCGGCCGTGCTCGGTCTCGGCGCCGCGTTCGACGTGCTGCTCGTGCCGCGCGGCGTGCGCGAGGCCCTCGACTTCCGCTCGTTCCGCACGGGCTACCAGACCGAGCTCGAGCGCTGGCGGCGCACCGTCGAGAACGGCGAGACCTTCGCCGCGATCGGCCACGCCCTGCGCCAGGTCGCGCAGCCCGAGGAGTCGATGACCTGCGGCGCGATCGGCGCCATCGGCTATTACTCCGGGATGCGCATGCTCGACCGCAACGGCCTGATCGACCGCGAGGTCGCGCGGCTACCGGTCCAGCGCGTCGGCGCCTCCGCCGGCCACACCAAGCGCGTACCGCGCTCGTTCTTCGTCGACCGCGCGCCGGACTACCTGGAGGCGCGCCTGGCCCTCGGTCCGCCGGAGCAAGTACTCGTCCCGGTCGCGCGCGACCTCTACGCCCAGCTCGAGCGCGAGGGCGACGCAGCGCTGCTCCCGAACGCGCTGCCCCAGGCCTTCGCGCTGCAGCCCGCCGCGGGCCTCCCGCCGGGAGCATCGCTCGTCGTGCTGCGCTACGAGCCCGACGCATCGCGCGTTCAGGCGTTCTGGAGCCGCATCACCTCCCCGCGCTGACGGGAGCTACTCGAGCGTCCCGAGCGAAGCCGGGAAGCTCTCGAAGTTGGCCTTGAACCAGCGCGACCAGTCGCGCCCGCGCCCCGACTCCGGCGTTGCCGAGAGGCCTAGGTTCACCGCGAGTCCTTCGAGCCCCGCGACCAGCTCGCGGCCGTGCTCACGCAGGAACTCGACGCGCTTCTCGCGGTTCTGCACATCGAGGGCGATGCGCTGGGTCTCGCGCTCGACCCACTTCTCCTTCGCCCAGTTCTCGGGCACCTTCCGCCCGGGCTTCTGCTTGCCGGCCTTCCGGACCTCCTTCTTGGCTTCGGACAGCGCGTCCTCCCATTCGTCGAAGTAGGCGAGTGCGGCGCGCAGGGCGGGTCGACTGCCCAGCCTCAGGAGCCCGGCGAACGCGGTCTCCGCGGCCGGGCCGGGTGGATGGTCGTCGAGCAGTTCCGCCAGAGCCTGTACCGCTCGGTCGTCGGGCAGGCCGCCGAGCGCACGGGCCACGGCTTCCTCCACGGCGAGACTCTCGTGGTCCTCGACGAGCAGCTCCACCTGCTGGCGGAGCAGCTTGCTGGTCTCCTGCAGCTGACGGCCGAGGTCCTGCACGTCACCTTGCCTGGCCGGCCTCACCTTCTTGGACTTCGAGCTCAGGGACCGCCTCTGATTCCCGCGACGTTCGCCCTCACGCGCCAGGTGTCGCGCGCAGGAGACGAGCGCGCGAACGGCCGTCGGCTCGTGCTGCCCGTGCGCGAGGAGCTCCGCGGCGGCCACGCGGACGGGATACCGGGGATCCTCGAGAGCGAGAGCGAGCTTCTCGGCGGCCTCGATCCGCGGCCCCTCCTCGCCGGAGCGCCCGCGCGCGGCGAGCTCTTCGAGCTCCGCGATCCTCGTGAGCGATTCCTCGACGATGCGCGCATCCCGGGCCTTGGGATCTTCCACGAGCTGAGCAGCGTCGCTCGAGAGCGCGAGGGCCAGCAGGAGGAGCAGCCGCGGGAAGCCGCGGAACGCGAGCAAGCGAGCGAGTCGAGTGGAGAGGCGCACGTGGACGTTGCTGGGACCCGAACCGGACGTGTCGGAGGCTCGACCGATCGAGCGATCGGAGCCCCC
>CAYGPA010000238.1:0-2940 GCA_964351535.1 uncultured Planctomycetaceae bacterium | reverse complement strand
ACGTCCTGGCACCGGGAGCGGGCGCGGTCGTCGTCGGTGCGGACGGCGTGGAGCGCCGGATCGAGCCCAGCGTGCGGCTCTTCGCGGGGCACGTCCCGGGGCGGGCGGGGCGGGCCTTCCTCGCGGTGACTCCCGACTCCGTCGCGGGCTTTCTGGAGCTCGACGGACGGGTCCATCCGCTCTCCGCGGGCGCGTCGCGCGCGAGCGAGACACGGCGCGAGCAGGATCCAGGTGAGCCGCGCTTCCACTGCGCCACCCCGGCGCCGCGCGATCCCGCGTTCGCGCCTCCGCCTGCGCCGGTCGGCGCGGCGCTCGCGGAGGCGCCGCTGGCGCGCTTCGCGGACGTGTTCGTCGAGTGCAGCAGCGAGTTCCGCGCGCTCTTCGCGAGCGACCAGGCGGCGGTCGACTCCGCGGTGGCGCTGTTCGGCGCGTCGAGCGCGATCTTCCGCCGCGACGTCGGCCTCGCGCTGCGCATCCCCGACGGCTGGCTGCGCGTGTGGAACACGACGCCGCCGTGGGGCGCGAGCCACGGCAACTTCCTCGACATCGTCGCCCTCCAGGGCTGGTGGACCAGCGCCGCCAACCCGCTGCGCGACCTCGAGCGCGCGTCGGTGCACCTCCTGACCGCGCCGAACTGGGGCGGCGTCGCCTGGCAGACGCCGGGCGCCTGCGACCCGCTCGCGGGCTTCGAGGTCAGCGCGCTCGTCGGCAAGTTCCCCGACCCGGTCGAGCACGTCTCGCTCGACAACTGGGACCTGCTCGTCTTCACGCACGAGTTCGGGCACACGTTCGGCTCACCGCACACGTTCGACTACGCGCCGCCGATCTCGTGCCGCGACGACTCGGGCCCCGACCGCGGCACGCTGATGAGCGGCTGCCACGTCCGCCCCGGCGGCGTCGCCAACGTCGGCATGCGCTTCCACCCGCGCGTGCAATCCCGCATCCGGGCGACGCTGCCCGCGCTCGCGTGCCTCGAGGTCTCCCCCGCGCTGCGCGGCGACTGGGACTGGAACGGGGTGCTCGACGGGACGGACGTCTCCGCGCTGCTGGCCTGCCTCGATCAGGGCTTCGAGTCCGCGGGCTGCGTGGAGACCTTCGACCTCGACGGCGACGGCCGCCTGACGCACCGCGACCTGCAGCTCCTGGAGCTACGGATCGCGCAAGCGGGTGGTTGAGATCCTCGCGCTTCTACGACCCGCTCGAGAGCCACTCTCGCAGTTCGGTGGAGAGCGCCTCGAGACCGAGAGGACCGAGCACTTGACCCAGGAGCAAGCGCAGGTCCGGCTGACCGCCTCGCCAGAGTCGATCGCGCAGTGTGTGCAAGGCTCGTTCCACGTCGGCCGGCGGGGACGAGAGGACGAACTGACGAAGCAGCGCTCGTGCGTGCTCGATCGCGGCGGCGTCCTGGTCCAGGCCCTTCTGCTCGACGAGGCGGATCGCCTCCAGCGCCGCGTGGATCCGTAGCGCCGCGTCCCAGTCCCACTCCTCCGCCCACGGGTGCGAGTCCAGCACGAACCGCTCCAGGTCGATCACGGCTTCCGCGGGACCCAGCAGGCGCCACTGGTGCTGGATCACGTCGCGGCGGAAGGCAAAGGTGTCGGAGTCACGAAGTTCCAGCAGCGCTCGCCGCACGCTCTCCGGAGCTCCGGCCGCCGATGCGGGCCACTCGAGACCGTCGGGGAAGTTCATGAGCAGCGCGCGCTGCCACTCGTCCCCACCTGGAATCGCCAGCAACCCCGCGAGGCGTTCCTCCGAAAGGTGGCGACCCAGGCTCGCGCCCAGTCCCCAGAGGGACTGGAAGCCGACCGGCTCGTCGAAGCTCTCGAACTCGGCGATCCGCGCCAGGCGATCGATCCAGGCCCCCTCGGGCAGGATCCCGGAGAGGGCCTCGAACATCGCGATCCGCACCGCGACGGAGGCCTGGTCCGCGGGGGGCTCGTCGGGAAGTCCGTCCCAGAGACTCCTCCACCACGCGTCGTCGTGGAGGGGCCAATCCGACATGGCGAGGCGCAGCGCGGCGACGACGCGCGCGTCCGCCTCGAACATGCTGCCCCGCGACCCATCGTCCAGTCCGCCGTAGGCCGTCACGAGCCACCAGGCCCAGAGCTTCGCGAGCGTGTCCGGGGGAGCGTCCGGGCCGAGCATGCCGTGGACGAGGCAGCGCAAGAGCTCGATCGATTCGTGGAAACCCGGCGAGTCCGGATCCTCGATCGCGATCCGGTTCGCGAACGCTTCCCGCGGGCCGTTGCGAAGCTCGCCCATTCGAGCGCTGATCGCACCCGCGAGGAGGTCGTGTTCCGCCGAGGAGAGTCGGAGCGCCCCCTCGCACTCCATGACGAGCGCTTCCATCCACCACGCGACGGGAACGCAATCGACGTGCCTCTCCGCGATCGGACGGATCTCGTTCAGGAGTTCCTGAACCCCGTCGTGAGAGGGGCCGCGCGCCGCCCACGGCTCGAAGAACGCGCAGGGCTCGAGCTCCCCTCCCTGGAGCGGAACGCGCTGCCGGCCCGACTCGTCATCCGAGTCCTCCGGAGACTCGAGAACGACTCCGCCGTCCGTCTCTCCCGCCAGCGCCTGGGCGGACTCGACGGAGCCCGCCGAATCGGTACCGGCGAAGTAGATCAGCGCGCAGCAACCAAGGACCGCTGCCGGTGCCGCCAAGTACCACCTGGAGCGCATCATGATCCTGTTCACCCGGGATCGCAGGGTTCAGAGACCTTGATGGGGCCCATGGTCTCTGTCTTCGTCGGACCGGTGCAATCGGGGGTGCAAGAGAACATCACTACCTCGGCTGTGATCCCCGTGGCGCTAGCGCAGTTGTTTCCAGGCGACGGAGTGCTGCAGCCATAGCTGTAGAACACTACGTAGTTCTGCCCACAAGGCATCATGTCGCAGGTGACCAAGGACCCCCACAGGAAGTTGGTGGTGACGGAGGGG
>CAYGPA010000237.1:0-8386 GCA_964351535.1 uncultured Planctomycetaceae bacterium | reverse complement strand
GACCCGACGATCGGGAGGGCAACATGATAGCCCGCACGGCGCGAGCCAGCCACCGAGCCGAGCACCAGGGCGGCTCGCGCCGGCGATTCCCCCCGGGATTCCCCCTCGTGCGTACGTCGAACTTCGCACTCCGTGGCGTATTCTTCGCGCCGCCGGGCTTCGCGGGGCGCCCATCGTGTGCCAGGAGGGCCGGTCGAGACGCCCCATCGTGCTCCGCGAATTCCGAATCCTGATCCCGTACCTGGCTCGCTACCGCGGGGCCTACGTCCTGGGAACGCTCTGCATCCTGGCCGGGATCGGGCTGAAGCTCTGGATCCCGCGCTGGCTCGGCGAAGCCATCGACGACCTGCGCCAGTCCTTCGTGGCCGGCGTTCCCGCGGAGGAGAGCGCCGCGGCCGTCGGGCGCACCGCGCTCTGGATCGTGGCGACCGCGGCGGCCGTGGCGGTCATCCGCACCTGCAGCCGCCTGCTCACCCTCGGCACCAGCCGCCGGGTGGCCCACGACCTGCGCAACGTCCTGTTCGACCACCTGCTGCGACTCGCGCCGGCCTTCTTCGTGCGCAACCCCACCGGCCAGGTCATGTCGCGCTGCATCAACGACATGCAGAACGTGCAGGGCCTCATGGGCCCGGTGATCCTGTACCTGGCGGAGACGCTGGTGCTGTTCGTCTTCGGGCTGGCGATGATGTTCCGCATCGACCCGCTGCTGACCGCGGCGGGCCTGCTGCCGTTCCCGTTCTTCCTCGTGTTCGCCCGCAAGCTGGCGGTCGAGATCCAGGAGGGCAGCCGCGCGGCGCAGAACAGCCTCGCGGAGGTCAGCGCGAAGGTCGACGAGAGCCTCAGCGGGCAGCTCGTCATCAAGACGCTCGCCATCGAGGACGCCGACCGCGCGCGCTTCGTCGAGCACTGCGAGCGCTACCGACACCTGAACCTCGAGGTGACGCGCGCTCGCGCGCTGCTGATTCCGCTGATGATGGGACTCGTGGCGCTCTCGACGGTGCTCGTCCTGGCCCTGGGCGGTCCGCGCGTCGCGGCCGGTGCGCTGTCCCTCGGCGATATCGTCGCGCTGATGATGTACCTGCAGCTGCTCGCGTCGCCGACGCGCACGCTCGGCTTCGTGATCAGCTCCCTGCGGCGCGGCGCCTCCGCGCTGGGACGCGTGCGCGAGATCCTCGAAGCCGAACCCGAGCTCTCCGACCCCGCCCGGCCCGCGCGGCTCGAGGGCAGCGCCGCGCTGCGCGTGAGCGTGCGCGATCTCACGGTCACGTACCCGCCCCTCGCCGAGCAGCCGCACCTCTCGGGCAGCCTGCCCGCGGGCCTCGAGCACGAAGCCGAGGGAGCCGAGCTCGACCCCGGGCGAAACGAGGACGACTCCCGAGGCACCGAGCCAAGCCCCGAGGGCACCGAGCGACACTCGGACCGCGCGCGGACCGTCCTCGACGGCGTGAGCTTCGAGGTCGAGCCCGGCACGACGCTCGGCATCGTGGGACACACCGGCGCGGGCAAGACGACGCTCGTGCGCGCGCTCGCGCGCCAGCTCGCGGTGCCGCCGAACACGATCCTCCACGACGGTCGCGACGTCACGGAGCTCGGCCTGGAGGAGGTGCGCTCCGCCACGGGCTACGTGCCGCAGGACGCCTGGCTCTTCAGCGCGACGCTGGCCGACAACGTGGCCCTCGGCCGGCCCGACGCCGAGCGCGCGCAGATCGAGGCCGCCGTGCGCGCCGCGCGGCTCGACGAGGACCTCGCCCAGCTGCAGGACGGTCTGGACACGCTGGTCGGCGAGCGCGGCGTGCGCCTCTCCGGCGGCCAGCGGCAGCGCGCCGCCATCGCGCGCGTGCTGCTCCTCGATCCGCGCCTGGTGTTGCTCGACGACGCCCTGTCGGCGGTCGACTCCGACACCGCCGACCGCATCCTGGGCGAGCTGAAGAGCTTCGCCGCCGGCCGCACCACCATCGTGGTCGCGCACCGCCTGGCCACGGTTCGGCACGCCGACCGCGTGCTCGTGCTCGAGGAGGGCCGCATCGTCGAGGACGGCACCCACGACGAGCTGCTCGCGCTCGACGGCCGCTACGCGCGCATGTGGTACGAGCAGGAGCGCGCCGACGGCCTGCCGGCGACGGAGGAGGGAGCATGAGCGCCCACGGCTCCCACCACGACGAGCACGTGCCCACGCGCCCGGCCTCGGCCGACTGGTCGCTGATGGGCCGGTTGTGGCAGTTCATCCGCCCGCACCAGCGCTGGATCTGGGCGGGCTTCGCGCTGCTCGTGGTCACGTCCGCCTGCCGCCTGGCGATGCCGTACCTCGTCAAGATCGCCATCGACGAGCACCTCTCGCCGGGCGACCTCGCGGGCTTCCCCGGCCTGCTCGCGCTGTTCGCGGCCGTCGCGGCGGTCGAGGTCGTCGGCAAGGGCTTCCAGACTTGGGTCGTCGAGCGCGGCGGACAGGACGCCCTGCTCGGCCTGCGCAAGCAGCTTTTCGCGCACCTGCAGCGCCTGTCGTCCTCGTTCTACGATCGGACGCCCGTCGGGCGCCTCGTCGGACGCGTGACGACCGACATCGAGGCGCTGCAGGAGATGTTCTCCTCCGGGCTCGTCACGATCCTCGGCGACTTCCTGTTCCTGATCGCCACGGTCGTGATCCTGCTGTCGCTCGACGTCGCGCTGACCGGCGCCACGCTCCTGGTCGTTCCGGTGCTGCTGGTGCTGACGCTCTGGATCCGCGTTCGCGTGCGCGGGACCTACGCGACCATGGTGACGCGACGCGGCAGGCTGAACGCGTTCCTGCACGAGCACGTCACCGGCATGCCGGTCGTCCAGGCCTTCGTGCGCGAGCGGCAGGCCTCCGCGGACTTTCGCGGCGTGAACGGCGAGATGCGCGACGCGCAGCTCGCGTCGGTGCGCTGGGAGACCGCGCTCTCCGCGCTGACGGAGATGCTCGGCTCGTTCACGATCGCGCTGATCCTGTGGTTCGGCGGCCGGCGCGTGCTCGGCGACGAGGCCTTGGGAACGGGCCTGACGCTGGGCGGCCTGTTCGCCTTCGTCGACTACATGCAGCGCTTCTTCGGACCCCTCAACGACCTCAGCCTGAAGTACACGGTCATGCAGAACGCGATGACCGCCAGCGACCGCATCTTCGCGCTGCTCGACGAGCGCGACGTCACGTCCGAGCCGGTGCAGCCCCCGGAGCCCCCGCAGGCGCGCGGCGCGATCTCGTTCCGCAACGTCGACTTCTCCTACGACGGCGAGACGCCCGTGCTGCACGACGTCTCGTTCGAGGTGGCTCCGGGCGAGCGCGTCGCCGTCGTCGGCGCCACGGGCTCCGGCAAGACGACGATCCTCAAGCTGCTGACGCGGCTCTACGACCCGCAAAGCGGGGACATCGAGCTCGACGGTCAGCCCCTGGACCAGTACGCGCTGCAGGACCTGCGCCGACGCGTCGGCATCGTCCCGCAGGACGTCTTCCTGTTCGGCGGGCACGTGCTGGACAACATCCGCCTCGGACACCCCGAGATCTCCGAGGAGGACGCGCTGGCGGCCGCGAACCGGCTCGCGCTCGACGCCGTCGTCGCGCGCTTCCCGCGCGGCTTCCGCGAGCCCGTGCGCGAGCGCGGCGGCAACCTGTCGTCGGGCGAACGCCAGCTGATCGCCTTCGCGCGCGTGCTGGCCGTCGCGCCGCCCGTGCTGGCGCTCGACGAGGCCACGTCCAACGTCGACACGCAGACCGAGGCCCTGCTGCAGCGCGCCGTGCACGAGCTGACCGTCGGCCGCACGGCCCTCGTCATCGCGCACCGCCTCTCCACGATCCGCGACGTGGACCGCATCCTGGTCCTCGACCACGGCCGCCTGGTCGAGGAGGGCACGCACGAGGAGCTCCTCGCGCGCCGCGGCGCCTACTGGAAGCTGGTCCAGCTCCAGTTCCGCGAGACCGCCGCGCCCGCCCAGTCCTGAACGCGCAGCCCGGACGGCGCGGACGGCCGTTTCAGTAGCCCGCGGCCTGGCCGTCCTTGCGCGACTCCGAGGCGCCGACGTAGACGCCGCTCGCGGGGTCCAGGCCGATGGCCTGGTAGCCGCCGAACGGGCCGACCGCCCACGTGAGCTGGTGGCCGCGGCGCTTCAGCTCGCGCACGACCTCGTAGTCGAAGCCGCTCTCGAGGTGGACCTCGCCGCCGTCCTGCATGCGCTCGCCGGTCGGCTGCGAGGAGCCGCTGTGGAGCATGCGCGGCGCGTCGCCGGCCTCCTGCAGGTTCATCCCGAAGTCGACGACGTTCACGACGATCTGCGCGTGCATCTGCGGCTGCGTGGCGCCGCCCATGACGCCGAAGGCGAGGAACGGCGCGCCGTCCTTCGTCACGAAGGCCGGGATGATCGTGTGGAACGGGCGCTTGCGCGGCGCGTAGGCGTTCCAGCTCTCGGGGTCCAGGTCGAACAGCTCGCCGCGGTCCTGCAGGATGAACCCGAGCCCGTCGGGCGCGAGGCCCGTGCCCATGCCGCGGTAGTTGCTCTGGATCAGCGAGACCATGTTGCCCGCGCCGTCGGCGACGGTCAGGTAGATCGTGTCGCCGTTCTCCAGCGCCGGGTTGCCGGCCACGAAGCGGTCGGCGGCCTCGTCGGGATCGATGAGCTTCGCGCGCTCCCGCGCGTACTCCTTCGAGATCAGCCGCTCGACGGGCACGGCGTGGAACTCCGGATCGCAGTAGAAGCGCGCGCGGTCCTCGAAGGCGAGCTTCTTGGCCTCGACGAAGAGGTGCGCGTAGTCCGCGCTGCCGAAGCCCATCGCGGCCACGTCGAACGGCTCGAGCACGTTCAGGATCTGCAGCGCCGCGATCCCCTGACCGTTGGGCGGCAGCTCCCAGACGTCGTAGCCGCGGTAGTTCGCGGAGACGGGCTCGACCCACTCGGAGGAGTGCGCCGCGAGGTCCTCGTAGGAGAGGTAGCCGCCCACGCGCGCCATGAAGTCGCCGATCGTGCGCGCGATCTCGCCGCGGTAGAACACGTCGCGCCCCTCGGCCGCGAGGCGCTCGAGCGTGCGCGCCAGGTTCGGGTTCCGGAACACCTCGCCCTTGCGCGGCGCGTGGCCGTCGATCAAGAACTGCTCGGAGAAGCCCTCCCACTTCGAGAGAACGGGAGCCGAGAGCTGCCAGTAGTGCGCGATCAGCTCCGTCACGGGGAACCCTTCGCGCGCGTAGCGGATGGCGGGGGAAAGCACCTGCTCCATCGGCAGCTTCCCGAAGCGGCCATGCAGCTCGAACCAGCCGTCGACGCAGCCGGGCACGGTCACGGGCAGCGGCCCGTGGCTCGGGACCTTGTCGAGCCCGAGCTCGCGGAAGGTCTCCAGCGAGAGCGATGCGGGGGACCGCCCGCTGGCGTTCAGGCCGTGCAGCCGCTGCGCGTCGGCGTCCCACACGATCGCGAACAGGTCGCCGCCGAGGCCGCAGCCCGTGGGCTCCATCAGCGCGAGCATCGCGTTGGCCGCGATGGCCGCGTCGACGGCGCTGCCGCCGGCCTTGAGCACGTCGAGGGCAGCCTGCGTCGCCAGCGGCTGGCTGGTCGCGGCCATGCCGTGCTGCGCGAGGACCTCCGAGCGCGTGGCCCACTTGCGGCCGGTGATCCGGTCCGCGCCGAGCGGGAGAAGGGAACTGAGGGCGACGACGGCGATCAACAAGCTGGTGGAACCCAAGGAGCCTCCTGCGGCGGGGTCTGCGGCGAAGCTGCGCGGCCAGTATCCCACCGGTGCGTCGTCAGGGAAAGCGCCCCGGGTGCCGTCGGGGTGCTCGCGCCCGGATCACTGCCCCGAGGCGAGCCGCTGCGCCCACTGCGCCGCGAGCGCGCCGTCTCCCGAAGCGCGCGCCACGTCGCTGCCGCGCTCGAGCAGCCGGCGCGCGCGCGCGTCGTCCCCGCCGGCAGCGGCCTCCGCCAGGAGCTCGTCGATCAGGCGCAGGCAGCTCGACACGACGAGCGGATCGGTCGGCGCGTCGCGGCGCAGCCCCTCCCAGCAGCGCAGCGCGTCGGCGCGGCGACCCGCGAGCTCCAGCAGGCGCGCGAAGTGGATCGCGTTGGACGCGTCCGGCCAGGCCAGCACCGCCTCGTTCGCGAGCGGCAGCGCGCGCTCCAGCGTCGCGGCCGACGGCGTCTGCTCGAGCTCCGCGAGCAGCTCCCCCACCAGCCCGTTCAGCGCCACGTGCCCGCGGTGCTCGCCGTGCTCCACGGCGTGCTCGAAGAGCGTGCGCGCGTCGCTCCACACCGGCGCGTGCCGCCAGGAGAGGATCGCCAGCGCCGCGAGCGCGAAGACGCCCGCGCCCAGGGCGAGCTGCCGCGGCAGGCGCAGCGCGCACCAGGCAAGCGCCGCGACGAAGGCGACGGACGCGAGGTAGAGGGCGCGCTCCGCCACGATCACGCCGCTCGCGACGACCAGGTTCGACACGGGCAGCATGACGACCGCGAAGAACGCCAGCCAGAAGGCGGGTTCGCGCTCGCGGCGGATCCAGGCGACCGCGGCCGCCGTCGCGACGACGATCCAGGCCACGGCCGAGATCCACACGGGCCCGGCGAGCCCGGTGTGGTGCGGGAACCCCGAGTAGTCGGCCGAGAGCCTCCACGGCGCGACCAGCAGGCGCAGGTACTCGCCGAAGGCGTGCGTCATCGTCGCCGCGATCTCGAACGGCGCGGGGTCCGGGAACGCGACGTAGCTGCCGGGCACGTAGAGGAGCCAGGCGCTCGCCGGATCGGCGTGGGCTCCCAGGACGGCGCCGCGCGCGCCTAGGTAGACCAGCGCGGCGGCGACGAACGGCGCGAGCGCGAGCGCCTGCCGCCGCGCGAAGGCTCCGATGGACTCCCCCGGCGGACGGTCGACCCAGGCCTCGAAGAGCAGCACCGCCGGCAGCACGGCCGCGAACTCCTTGGACAGCATCCCGGCGAGGTACGCCAGCGGAGCCAGGGCGCGGGCCGCGCGGGCTCCGGCGTGGTGCAGCTCGAGAGCCGCGAGGAAGAAGAGCGCCGCGAGCAGGTCCGCGCGTCCGACGAGGTGCACCACGGGCTCCACGTGCACGGGGTGCACCGCGAAGAGCGCCGCGCCGAGCCACGCCGCGGCGCCCACGGTGCGCTCCCCTCCCCCGCTCGCCGCCGCCTGGCGCAGCCGCCGCCGCAGCACGTGCAGCACGAGCAGCGAAACGAGCGCGTGCAGGACGAGGTTCGTGCGGTGCGCGCCCGGCGCGCCGGGCGCCCCGCCGGGCCCGCGCCCCCAGACGGCGCCATCGAGCGCGAAGCTCGCGAGCGTCAACGGCCGATACAGTCCGCCGCGCCCCGCCTCGCCCCAGTAGGTCTGACCGAACAGCGCCGGGATCCCCCCGAGCGACCGCAGCTCGACGCGCTCGCGCACGATCGGCACGTCGTCGCCGACGAAGTCTCCGTTGCGCCCGGGCAGGTACGGCACGATCGCCAGCGCGACGAGCGCGAGCGCCGCGAGCCAACGTCTCGTCCGTACTTCCATGCCGCGCCCCGCGCGCAGGCCTTGTACCGGCTCCGCCGTCCCGGGTCTAGCGCGGCTCGCCGAGCGGCGCGACCGACGGCTCATCGGCGCGCGGGTGGCGCGTCGAGGCGCGCAGTCCGGCGAGCGAGCGCAGCGCGATCGAGGAGAGCTGCGTGCCCGAAAAGACGATGTGCGCGGAATCGGAGTCGCCGACCTCGAGCCGGCCGCGGAACACGGCGCCGTCCCGTTCGACCCAGAGCCGAAGCCCGGGGGCCAGAGGCATGCTGCTGCTCGCGTCGATCGAGTAGACCGCCTCGAACCGCTGCACGCAGGCGCTGCCCTCGCACGAGTCCTCGAGCTCGCGCCAGTCGACCTGCTTCACGAGCCGGCACTCCGCGGGCTGGTCGAGCAGGAGTCGACGGTACGCCGCGGGCACGTCGGGCAGCCCCGGCGGACGCGGCGGGATCCGCTCCTGGAACGCATCTCGCTGTTCCGCCGGAAAGTCGGGATGTCGGAACGGGAGGTGTGGGAACGAGCGCCCGTCGATCGCATCCGCGCAGAAGTCCTCCATGCACCACTCGGGGACCGCGAAGGTGAACTCACCCCAGGCCACGAAGTGCACGCGCTCGTCGACGTGGAACCAGCCGGGGCCTCGTTCGTTTCCTGGAGGTGGACGCGCCCCTTCGACCTGCGCGACGTCCACGTGGCCAGGGCCCGTTCCGACGACGAGGCCGCCGGCCCAGGAACTACAGTTCAAGCACGAGGAGCCGCGGTGGATCGTGTACCCCGTGCGCGGCGCGATGCGCAGCACCGTGGGCCACGGCCCCGCCGTACGGTAGACGCCGGCCCATGGCGGGAGGTCATGCTCCGCGAGCTCGCTTCGCACCCGCGCGTCGCGCTCCGGTGGGTCCCACGGGT
>CAYGPA010000236.1:0-8388 GCA_964351535.1 uncultured Planctomycetaceae bacterium | reverse complement strand
CGGCTCGAGGCGGTGCTGTTGAGGAGAGGGGCGCTCGCGGGGATTCGGATGGAGTCGAGGATCGGTCCGCTCGTGGTCGGCGAGCAGGGCGCGTACGTCTGGACCGACGGGGGTTGGCAGTGTTTCGAGCCGGAAGACGAACCCAGGGCTCTCCGCGAGAGCGAATTCGATGCCGCGGTGAAGTACGAGTTCGCCGTCGAGGACCACAACGGGCCGACTCCGCGCGTCTCAGCCCGCTCGCGCGCTACCGGAGCACTGGTGCTCGACCACCGCTTCACGCCGGAGGAGTTCGGTGGCGCGGCGTTGCTCGTCGCGGAGCGCGCGCTTCGGAGCCTGCGCTCCCCCGTCGTCGCGACGGTGTCCTACGGCAGCGCCTACCGCGAGGCTCACACACTCGACCACTTGTTTGCCGAGCCCGAGCTGCTCGGCGGAAAGCGTCTCGATCTCCTGGCGCTTGCATGGCTCGTCGCAGGGTGCTTGGCCCTGGTCGCCGAGCGACGCGCCCGGCGCGCGGGCCTCGCGCGGACGGAGCGCGTCGTGTGGGCGGCCCTCGTCCTCACCTCGGGGCTGGCCGGGTTCGTGGTGCAAGTGCTGCTCGTCCGCGGGAGGGCTCGTCGAGAAGCGCCTGTTTTGCGGCACGAAGCGAACGAGGCTGTTCGAAGAGTGCTCGTTTCGGCCGGCAGCTGACCGTCGGAGCGCTGCGCGATTCGGGCTTCTGGAACTCTGCCGAAATCGAGTTGGTTGTTCGCAACCGAGCGGGATTCGGGCGGTCCTCCGTGCATGAAGAAGCGCAGGGGATTCGAGCAGTTGCGGTTGGATCGGCGTTCCTGGGGTGGGTATCGGCCGGGGGCGGGGAGGCCTTCGGCTGGGATGGGGCGGGTGCCGCATCGGCCGCGGGCAGAGTTTCGGCAGCGCTTTCCGCTGCACGTCACGCTGCGGCTGCGGGCGGGGCTTCCCAGCCTGCGGCGGGTTGCGCCGTATCGGGTGCTGTGTCGGTCGCTCGGGCGCGGTTGCGAGAAGGTCGGGTTTCGGGTGGTCGAGTACTCCGTGCAGACCAACCACGTGCACCTGGTCGTCGAGGGAGCGGACCGCTCGTGCATCGCGCGGGGGATGCAGGGGCTCTGTGTCCGGATCGCGCGTGGCTTGAACCGGCTGTGGGGGCGGAGGGGGTCCGTGTTCGCTGATCGCTACCACGACGTGGTGTTGCGGACTCCGCGGCAGGTGCGTCACGCTCTGCTGTACGTGCTGCAGAACTGCCGGCGGCACGGCGTGTCGTTCGCGGGGGCGGATCCGTACTCGTCGGGGCCGTGGTTCGACGGGTGGGTACGGGCCGCGGGTCGCGCGGGGACTGCCGGCGCGGTCGCCTGCGGCGCGGGCGCGTACTTGGCTCCTCGGGGCGGGATGGAGGCGCCGTGGGCGGCTGTCGTTTCGCGAGGGGCCGCGGGGAGCGTGAGGGGCTGGGGCCTGGGCTCGGTGAGAGTCGGCTCGCCGATCGGTCCCGGGCGTTGGCGGTTGCGCACCGAGCTGAACCCGGAGCGCTTCACCGCGGCGCGGTGAAGAGCTCCGGGTTCAGCTCGGTGTGCGGCAGGAAGCTGCGGTTCTGGAAGCGGAGGCCGCGGCTGGCTTCGGAGTAGTGCGTGGGGTGCATGTAGCCGGCGGTGTCGGACCAGTGGTCGAAGTAGACCACGCGTTCGGCGCCCGGGGTGTTGCTGGGGTAGCCGTAGCGGCTCGGGCGGCCGTCGGGGCCCAGCTCGATCCAGCACAGGAACGGGCCTTCCTCGCCTTCGGCGTAGACCTCGAGGCCGTTGTCGATGAGGCGCGGGCGTACGCCCTCGCGGCGGGCGAGGGAGCGCAGGATGCGGTAGGGCGTGCGGGCCTGCTCGTAGCGGACGGTGGCGAGCTCGTTCGGCTTCATCTCGGAGAAGTTGCCGTCCGCGAGGCTCCAGCCGCGATGCTCGTCGATCACGAACACGGTCTTCGTTCCCTCGAAGGTCTGCTCGATGCGCACGCGGCCGTTCTCGAGGTCGCGCCACACGCTGACGGGGATGGGTTGCTCGGAGAACTCGAGGTACGTGTCGCCGTGCAGCTCGATCGCGGCGAGCTCGGCCCACTCCTCGCGACCGCCGAGCGCCTCCAGCATGCGGTCGGCCTCGCGCCACTCGGGCGCGACCTCGGTCGGCTGGAGGACCGGTCCCGCGGCCGCGGCCGCGTCCACCGGACGCGACGCCGCGACGGAAGAATCCACCGCACTCCCATCCTGCGTCTGCAAGTCCGTCCGAGCCACCTCGCCCGCCTCCGCGGACTGCGGATCGCCAGCGCACGCGGCCGCGAGCGAGAGGACCACCAGGAGGGCGGGAGCGGAGGGAAGCACACGAAGGCTGCGGGTCGGCCGAGCGGATTTCATGCCCCAATTCTAGTGGGCCGACGCGGAAGCGCGCAGCCGATCTTCAACGTAAGGGCCGCCGTTGCGGCTCTCCCTGCCGGCGAGCAGCCTGCCCGCGCGATCGGGTCGCAGGGGAAGGGGCTCGCGGACCCGCGGCCTTGCGAGGAGGCTCCGCGGGCGCGGTTGCGCGGCGTCGCGCGATACCTTCGAATGCTCCGCCGCGCGCGGCGCGGCCCTTCATGCTTCCTCCTCGTAGCGTGCGGTCTGCCCTACTGGTGCTCGTCGCCGCCTTCGGGTCGGCGGCGTGCTCGGACGCGGTGCGCCCCGCTGGGCGCGCCGCGGCGGCGCGGCGCTCCGCGGTCCTCCTGACGCTCGACACCACGCGCTACCAGGCGCTGACCTGCAACGGCGGTCCCGCCGGCGTCACGCCCGAGCTGGACGCGCTGGCGGCCGAGGCCGAGCGCTTCACGTGGGCGCGCACCGTGACGCCCGTGACGCTGCCGGCGCACGCGTCGATGCTGACCGGGCTCTACCCGCCGCGCCACACGGTGCGCGACAACGGCCTCACGCCGCTGCCGCAGTCGGCCGTGACGCTGGCGGAGCTGGCGCGGGACGCGGGTCGCGAGACCGCGGCCTTCGTGTCCGCCGTGGTGCTCGACCGCGCCTTCGGTCTGGACCAGGGCTTCGACGTGTGGAACCAGCCCGCGCGCCCGCAGCGCTCGACGACGGTCGCCTACGCCGAGCGCGGCGCCGACGAGGTCGTGCGCGAGGTCGGCCGGTGGCTGCGCGAGCGCGACCCCTCGCGGCCGTACTTCCTCTGGGTGCATCTCTTCGACCCGCACCGTCCGTACGAGCCGGCGGAGCCCTTCGCGTCGCGCTTCCCGCAGTCGCCGTACCTCGGCGAGGTCGCCGAGATGGACCACTGGATCGGAGAGCTCTGGTCGCAGCTCGAGGCGCACGGCGACACGCCGTTCCTCGCGGTCGTCGCCGACCACGGCGAGGCCCTCGGCCAGCACGGCGAGGACACGCACTCGGTGTTCTGCTACGACTCGACGCTGCGCGTGCCCTTCTTCCTGCGCCACCCGGACGGCGAGCGCGCCGGAACGGTGCGCGAGGAGCTCGTCAGCGTCGTCGACGTGTTCCCGACGCTCCTGCGCGCGCTCGACCTCGCGGTGCCGCCGCGCATCGACGGGCGCGACCTGATCGACGCGCCGCCGGACCCCGACCGCGGCGTGTACTTCGAGTCGTTCTACGGCTACCTGCACTACGGCTGGAGCCCGCTCGCGGGCTGGGTCGACCGCGGGGGCAAGTACGTGCACAGCGCGCGGCCGGAGCTGTACGAGCCGCGCGCGGATCCCGACGAGCGCAGCGACGTCGTCGGCCGGCGCTCGGCGGAGGAGCTCGACCGCTACCGCGCGGCCGTGCGTGCCGTGGCCGGGCGCCCGGCGCTGACGCCGGACGGCGCGGCGCTCCAGGACGCGGAGCTCCTGGCCGGGATCGGCGCGCTCGGTTACGCCGAGGGCGGCGTCAACACGGGCGACCTGCCGCACCCGCTCGAGGACACCGGACGCGCGAGTCCCGCCGAACGGCGCGGCGAGCTGCGCGCGATCTACGCGGCGCTGCTCGCGGGCGAGCGCGGCGACCACGCGGCGGCGGAGGCCGAGCTGGCGCGCGTGGTCGAGCAGAACCCGCGCAACGCGTCGGCGCTCGAGTCGCTGGCTCACGAACGCCTGGCCCTCGGGCGGACGGCGGAGGCGGCGGAGGCGCTCGAGGCGGCGCTGGCCCTGGGCGTCGAGCGCTCGACGACGCATCAGAACCTGGGCTACTGCCGCTTCGCCGCCGGAGAGTTCGAGGCGGCCGCGCACCACTTCGAACGCGCCGTGGCGCTGGATCCGGGCAACGAGGCCGCTCTGCGCAACCTCGGGAACGCCTACGTCGAGCTGGGACGCGATGCGGACGTGCGCCGCGTGTCGGCGCTGCTGGAAGAACTCCTGAAGGATCGAAACCCGTGAGCCTGGAACAGCACAAGAGCGACGCGCCGAGCGAGCTCGGATTCTGCGTCCTGACGATCAGCGACACGCGCGACCTCGCGGCCGACCGCGGCGGCGAGTACCTCGTGGGCGCGGTGGAGGCCGCCGGTCACCGCGTCGTCGCGCGCGAGATCGTGCGCGACGACGCGCAGGAGATTCGCGCGGCGCTCGACCGCCTCGTCGCGGAGTCGGGCGCCGCCTTCGTGCTCGCGACCGGCGGGACGGGGATCGCGCCGCGCGACGTGACCTACGACACGGTGCGCGGCTGGTTCGACTCGGACATCCCCGGGTTCGGCGAGCTGTTCCGCCGGCTCTCGTACGACGAGATCGGCAGCGCCGCGATCCTGTCGCGCGCGACGGCGGGAGTCCGCGACGGCGTCGTCGTCTGCGCGCTGCCGGGGTCGCCCAAGGCGCTGAAGCTCGCGTGGGAGCGGATCCTGCTGCCGGAGGCGGGGCACCTGGCGGGGCAGGTGCGGCGTTCTTGACGCGCGGACGCCCCGAGGCGCGCCTGCCGGCGCGCCTCAGGGCGTCCGCGCGATCTCGAACACCTCGCTGACGGCGGCGATCGGTCCGACGCCGGGTAGCACGACGACGACGCAGCCGAACACCGGACCCTCGCCCTCGGCGAAGCGCGCGAGCTTCTGGCGCGGAACGGGCAGGAGCACCGAGCCGTCGGCCCCGATCGTGAGCGTGCGGTCCTCGTTGCCCTTCAGCGTCGCGACGAGCAGCGGATCCTCGCCGAGCGGGACCGCGGTCGCCTGCGCCTTCTGCGCGGGGTTGCGGGCCAGGCCGAGGCAGCAGCGCTGGACGAAGTAGAGCGGGCTCTCGCCGGCGGTGTGCGACAGCAGCAGCACGGCGCCGTAGCCGGTCTGGTACGAGGCGCGGACGCCGCGCACCTCGTCGCCCTCGCGGACGATCTCGATGGCGAGCTCGGCGGCGCCGGTCTGCTCCGGGAGGCCGCCGAACACGGGCGGGACGGAGGTGAGCTCCACGTGGCCGCCCTGGGCCAGCGTGTCGAGGACGACGCGCGCCATCAGGTCGCAGCCGAGGGCGGTCGTGTGGCGGTCGGGGAAGAACAGCGCGTCCTTGCCGACGCGCCTCGCGGCCTGCTGGAACGCGGGGCGGAAATCGATGAAGGGCGCACCCGTGGCCTTCGCCGCGGCCTCGAGCGCGTCGTTCGCCGCGTCGAAGGGCTTGCCGGTCGCGGGGTAGCTGAGCAGGAACGGCTGCGCGCCTTCCTCGCGCGCGATCTCGACGGCGCGCGTCATGTCCTCCTCGATCCAGACCGCGAACTCGGTGCCCACCGGCTCTCCGGACAGGATGTCGAAGGAGCGCGGGTTGCCCTCGCGGTCCTGGAAGCGAACGGTGCGCACGCCCTCCTGGACGTGCTCGACCTCGTGGTGGCGGATCCAGTTGCCGCCCTTCCGGCGCTCGGCGTCCTCCGGATCGGCGACGGGCTCAGGAGCCGTCTCGGGTCCCTCCTCCGAGGCCGTTCCCGCTCCGCTCAAGCGACTCGCGACCCAGCGCGAGAGCTTGACGACGCGCCACTCCTGCGGCGGCTCGCTCCTGCCCTCGACCGCGTGGTCGTCCGGGCGGCGACGCCAGTGGTCGTTGATGCCCGCGAGCAGGAAGGCGAAGCGCGGGCGGTAGGCGCCGAGGTCCTCGCGCAGCTCGCGCTTGACGACCCAGGTGGGCTTGCTCGGGATCCCGCAGTTGACGACGCGGGAGTCCGCCACGCCGCCGTCCCGCAGCAAGGCCTCCAGGCGCGCGGGGTACGACGATTCCGGAGGCAGGAACAGGCCGAACGTGAACGAGTCGCCCTGGCACACCGCGAGGCTCGTGCCCTTGGCTCCCGCGCGGTTCTCCGCCACCGCGAGCGCGGCGATGCGCAGGATGCCCTCGACGAGGAGCGGCGTCAGGAGGAGCCCCAGGATCAGGGCCAGCAGCTTGCCGGACCAGCGCGGCGGTGTCTTGGACGTCATGGGAGCGCTGCCCCCCCGCGAAGCTCCGGGCGGGGCCGCGGGCGCTCGGGGCACAGTTCCCGGGAATCCTACCCGATGCGTGCGCAGGGCGCGGGCGCGCGCGCTTTGACCCGCTTCGAACCCGCGGCTTCCGGCCGGGGGCGCAAACTGGCTACGTCGGTCCCCCCGGAGGTTCTTCCATGCACGCGCCGTCCCTCGCCCTCCTGCTCGTCGTCCTGCTGATCGCGATCGTCTGGCCCGCGCGGGCGGGGCAGGAATCCGAGCGCGAGCCACGAGCGGCCTCGGAGGGCACGGCGCCCGAGGGCGCCGTGTTCCAGCTGCCGCGGCTCGAGGCGGCGCGCGCGGAGTCCGGGCGCGCCTACCACGAGTTCCTGCGCGTCCCCGCCCTGTCCACGGGGCTCTACGCCCTGCCCGCCGGCGCCGTCGACCGCCAGCAGCCGCACGAGGAGGACGAGATCTACCACGTCCTCGAGGGCCGGGCCGTGCTGCGGATCGGCGCCGACGACCACCCCGTGGAGCCGGGGTCGGTCGCCTACGTCCGCGCCGGGGTCGAGCATCGCTTCCACTCGATCGAGTCCGACCTGTCGGTGCTCGTGGTCTTCGCGGCCGCGCCCGCGGGGCGCTGACGCACCTCCGCGGGAGGGTCCCGGGCGGCCTCCCGGGGCGGATTTCTGCCCGGCGTTCCCACGATCCGGCGCCCGCCCCGTAGGCGTCGCGTATTCTTCTTTGCCCCCGGATTGCCCCCGGGGAACTTGATAGCCTCTCCGCCCCTCCAGGCCGCCCCAGGCGCCCTTCCCGCGCCCTGGCGGCCCTCCCTTCGGGGCCCGACCTCCTCGACCCCCAGCCGTTGGCCACGCGGCCCGACCCCTAGAACCCGCCATGACTGAGTCCGTCCGCCGCGTGAGCTTCCTGGCCCGCGCCGTCGTCCTGATCGCCCTCTTCGTGAGCGGCATGGCCGGTCTCATGCACGAGGTCGTGTGGGCGAAGCTCCTCGTCTCGCTGATCGGGAACACGTCCGACTCGAACGCCGTGGTCCTGATCGTGTTCATGGGGGGTCTGGCCATCGGCGCCGTCAGCTTCGGCAGGCGGGCGGACAAGTGGCGCAAGCCGCTGACGGTCTACGCCCTGCTCGAGATCGCCATCGGGGTCTACAGCCTCCTGATCCCGACCCTGCTGGGCTTCGCCGGCAACGTCTACGAGTCGCTCGCCGGGCAGATCTTCGAGCAGACCAAGCTCCTGCTCCTGCTGCGGATCGCGCTGTCGATCGTGATCGTGCTGCCGCCCGCCATCCTGATGGGGGCGACGCTGCCGGTGCTGGCGCGCTACCTGATCCAGGAGGTCGCCCAGACGCGCCGCGAGGTCGCGAGCCTCTACGCGATGAACAACCTCGGGGCGGTCTTCGGATCCGGCCTCGCGGGGCTCTACCTGATCGGGGAGTACGGCATCTGGGGCTCGCTGCTGACGGCCACGGCCTGCAACCTCCTCGCGGCGCTGTTCGTCTACCTGATCCAGGTCCAGGCGCAGCGGGAGGGCTTCGTCCCGGACTTCGAGAAGCAGGCCAAGATGCCGGAGCCCGCGCTGACGACGAACTACTCGCCGGCGCAGTATCGGATGACGCTCGTGGCGCTCCTGTTCTCGGGCTTCGCGGCCCTGGGCTACGAGATCGTCTTCCTGCGCGTGATCGCGCTGGCCTTCGGCTCGTCCACGTACTCGTTCACCGTGATGCTGATGTGCTTCATCACCGGCATCAGCCTGGGCAGCGGCCTGATCTCGATGATCAACGTCAAGCGGCCCCTGGTCTGGCTGGGGGTCACGCAGCTCCTGGTGCTCCTGAGCTTCGCGCCTACGGTGCTCTTCATCGAGCGGCTGCCCTACTTCTTCACGCTGGCGCGCGTCGACATCTTCGCCGACGTCCAGAACAACGTGCTGTCCGCCGACGCGGGCTTCTACAAGTACCAGCTGTTCAAGGCCATCCTGACGATCATCGCGCTGC
>CAYGPA010000235.1:0-8390 GCA_964351535.1 uncultured Planctomycetaceae bacterium | reverse complement strand
GCTCTTCAGCAGGATGTCGGCGCGGTCGTCGGAGAAGGCGCTCTCGCCCTCGGACTGGGCTCCGGGGCGCAGGAAGACCACGACGTCCTCGCGCCCGTGCTCCTCGAACAGCGCCTCGAAGCCCTTGTTCAGCGACAAGACGCCCGCCAGCACGGCGACGGTCGCGCCCGTTCCGAACACGGTCAGGAGCGTCGCGGAGCGGCGTACGAACAGGCTGCGCAGCGTGTAGCGGAAGGGGACCAGGGCCATGCTCTAGACCTCCGCCCGCAGGGCTTCGACCGGGCGCAGCCGGCTGGCCGTGAAGGCCGGGACGAGCGCGGAGACGAGCCCCACGCCCAGCGCGATCGCCAGCGCCGCGACGATCGTCTCGGTCGTCAGCACGAACCCGGGCATCCTCGTGCTGAGCGCGAGCGCGATGGGCTGCTCCGCGAGCTTGGCCAACACCACGCCGACCACGCCTCCCAGGCCGCACAGCAGCAGGGCCTCGACGACGAACATCGCGAAGACGCCGCCGGACTGGAAGCCCATCGCCTTCATGACGCCGAGGATGCGCGTGCGCTCGCGGCCGGCCATCAGCATCGTGTTGATGGCCGCCAGCAGGATCGCGAACAGCACGCTGCCGCCGATCCACGACAGGAAGGTCGGCATGCCGCCGAACATGGTCGCGAACTGGCGGTTGAACTCCGCCTCCGTGGTCGTCTGCACGCGCTGCGGACCGTTCTCGAACAGCGCGTCGACGCCGGCCATGACCTTCGTGGGGTCGGTGCCGGGCGGGACCTTCAGGATGTAGACGCCGGCGGCCAGGGCCTCGGCGCCGACCTCGGCCTTCAGGACCTCCTCGAAGTAGTCGTGGCGGAAGAACATCGTCTGCTCGCTGAAGGCCGGCGAGCTCGAGTCGTAGATGGCGGCGACCTCGAACTCCCAGGCCTCGCCGCCCGCGCGCGGGTAGATCGTGGCGATGATCGGGACGAGCTCGCCGACCTCCCACTCGTGCTTGTCGGCCAGGTCGCGCCCCAGGATGCAGGCCCGTCGATTCGCCTCGAACGCCTCGTAGGACCCCTCGGTGATCTCCATCTCGGGGTAGGTCTCGCGCAGCCCCTCGGTGTCGACGGCGAACTGCGCGAAGAAGTTCTCCGGGTTCTCGAAGTGGCCGCCGAACCACGTCCACTTGAGGATGCGCTCGACGCCCTCGACCTGGGCGATCTTCGGCTGGTAGGTCAGCGGCAGCGGGACGAACAGGCTGACGCTGGACTGCACGACCAGCCGGTTGGCGGCGGCGGCCTCGACGCTGGCGCCCAGCGCGACCACGGTCGAGCGCAGCACGCACAGCAGGAACACCGCGACCACGATCGACCCGCAGGTCAAGAGCGAGCGCAGCGGGTGCGACAGCAGGAAGCGCCAGACGAGCTTCAGCGACACGGCGGCGGCCTCAGGCTCCGGTTCCGGCCGGGGCGCGATCTTCCATGCTCCCGAGCTGGCCCTTGTCGAGGTGCACGATGGTCTGCGCGCGCTCGGCCGCGGCCGGGTCGTGGGTGACCATCAGGATCGTCTTCGAGAGCTCGCCGTTGAGGCGCTGCATGAGGTCCAGGATCTGGTCGGCGGCCGCGCGGTCCAGGTCGCCGGTCGGCTCGTCGGCGAGCAGGAGCAGCGGGTCGGTCGCCAGCGCGCGCGCGATGGCGACGCGCTGCTCCTGGCCGCCGGAGAGCTGCGACGGGCGGTGCGAGGCGCGGTCGGCGAGGCCCACGAGCTCGAGCGCGTAGTCGGCCTGCTCGCGCCGCCGCTTCGCGCCGATCGGCGCGAGCTTCAGCGGCAGCTCGACGTTCTCCCGCGCGGTCAGTACCGGGATCAGGTTGAACCCCTGGAACACGAACCCGACGTTGTCGGCGCGCCAGCGCGCGAGGTCCGAGCCGGCCATCGAGCCGAGCTCGTCGTCGCCCACCCACACCTCGCCGGAGTCCGCGGTGTCCAGTCCGCCGACGAGGTTCAGGAGCGTCGTCTTGCCGGAGCCCGAGGGGCCCATCAGCGCGTAGAAGCTGCCCGCCTGCATGTCGAGCGAGAGGTCCTGCAACACGTGCAGCTCCTCGCCGCCGCGGCGGTAGGTCTTGGTCACGTTCCGGACGCGGATCAGGGGCTGGTCGTTCATTCGGGGAGCTTCGCGTTCACGCGGTCGCCGTCGCGCAGATCGGCGGGAGGGTTCAAGACGACGCGCTCGCCGCCCTCGAGACCCTGTTCGACGACGCGGCGGTCTCCGCGGCGTTCGCCCAGCACGACGGGCCGCAGCCGCACGCCATTCTGCTCGACCAGGAACACCGCGTCGCCTCCGTCGTCGCGAATCAGGCAGCCGGACGGGACGAGGACGACGGGAGCGGCGGCCTCGCGGGCCTCGGCGTCCTCCGTCTCTTCCTCTCCGCCCTCGCGGCGGAACACGACGCGGGCGCCCATCTCGGGCCGCAGGCGCTCGTCGGGCTCCTCGATGCGCACGCGCACCTCGACCGTGCCCTGCTGGCGGTTGGCCGTCGGCCAGATCCGGTCGACGCGGCCGCGGTAGGACTCCGCGGGCCAGGCGTCGAGGAAGATGTCGGCCGGCGCGCCGAGCCGCACCGCGGCCAGGCTGGTCTCCTGGACCTCGACCTGCACCTCGAGCGAGTCGAAGTCGACCATCGTGGCCACGGCGCCGCGCGTCTGCGAGCCGCCCTGCACGTTGGGGGAGACGACCTCGCCGACCTCGGCGTCCTTCAGCACGACGATGCCGTCGAAGGGCGCGCGCACGATGGTCTTGTCGAGCGTGGCCTGGGCCTGGTCGCGCGTGGCCTGCATGACTTCGACGAGGGCGGCGGCCTCGAGCTCGGCCGAGCGGGCCACTTCCACCTGGGACTCGCCGGTGGCCGCCGCGGCCTCGGCCATGGCCACGTCGGCGCGCCGCGAGGCCTCCTCGGCCACGGCGGCCTCGAGCTCCGTGCGCGTCGTGTCGGTGCGCTCCGCGCTGACGACGCTGTCGGCCACGAGCTTCTGGGCGCGACGATCGGTCTGCTCCGCGAGGCGCCGCGCCGACTCGGCCGCGTTGAGCCGCGCGTTCGCCGCCGCGGTCGCGGCCGCGAGCTCGGCGAGCATCTTCTCCGCGACCTCGCGCTCGGCACCGCGACGCGCGAGGGTCGCCTCCGCCGACCCGACGTCCGCCTCGGCCCGGCGCAGCGAGGCCGCGAACTCGTCGGCGAAGAGGCGCGCGACGACGTCGCCCTCCTTCAACACGGAGCCCTCGACCACGTTCAGCTCGACGATCCGTCCGGGCGTGTCGGCCGACAGGGCCGCGCGCACGCGCGCGACCACGTAGCCGTTGGCCGCCGTGCCCGTCACGGCGGCGGCCGCCAGGGGGCTCGTGCGCTCGACCACCACGTACTCGACGCGCGGCAGGCGCCACGCGTCGATGCGCGCGAGGAGCGGGCGGCGGAACGTCCCCGCGGCCGCGGCGACGAGCAGCAGCAGGACCAGCCAGCCCCAGGGGAAGCGTCGGCGGCGCGGGGCGCGGGCGGGCGCCCGGTCGATCTTCAGGCGTTCGAGATCCACGGCGCGAGAGCTTAGTGAACTGACTGGGGTGCGTGTGGGATCCTTCGCGCTTGCCCGCCGGATCTTCCGCAGCCGGGCGAGCTCTGGAGCCGTCCGTTGCCCGTCGAGGGCCTCCGCCGCCCCCTCGGTCGACACGGCGCGGGTCCCGCGGGCGGACCCCAATACCGAACCCGGTCCGTCCGGGGAGGGGAGCCGGCGGCCGTCGAAGGATGGCGGACGCGGGCTTGCGATTCGGGGGGGCAAGGTGCACACCGGAAGCCGTGGGCGGAGCGCGAACGAGAGCGGACGGGCCGGGCCGGAGCCAGCCGGGCCGGCGCGGTCGACGAGCGGGCCGGCCGGCCTGGGGCGCGGGCACTTCCGGCGGGGGCTCCGGAGGACGCGTCCGCTTCGCGCCGCTCTCCCGCGCGACGTGGACCGACCTGACGCGGCTCTTCGGCGCGCGCGGCGCCTGCGGCGGCTGCTGGTGCATGGTCTGGCGTCGGTCGCGTCGCGACTGGGAGGCGGGCAAGCAGGGCGGCAACCGGCGCGCGCTGAAGCGGCTCGTGGATCGGGGTGAGGCGCTGGGCGTGATCGCCTACCGCGGCGAGGAGCCGATCGGCTGGTGCTCCGTCGCGCCGCGCGAGCGCTTCCCCTCGCTGTCGCGCTCGCGCGTGCTCGCGCCGATCGACGACCTGCCGCACGACGAGACGGGGGTGTGGTCGGTCACGTGCCTCTTCGTGACGCCCGCCGCGCGCCGCGGCGGACTCAGCGCCCGGCTCCTGCGCGCGGCCGTGGACCGGGCGCGGGAAGGCGGCGCGCGGACGGTGGAAGGCTACCCGGTCGAGCCCTACGACTCCGCCATGCCCGCCGCCTTCGCCTGGACCGGTCTGCCCGCGGCCTTCGAGAAGGCGGGCTTCCGCGAGGTCGCGCGCCGCTCGAAGTCGCGGCCGCTCTACCGGCGCAACGTGCGCCCGCGGCGCGGAGCGCGATGATCGCCGGGATCCTGCGCAACGTCGACCACCGCGCGGAGCCGCTGCCCGGCGGACCGTGGGTCATGACCCAGGACTGGCACGACCTGCTCTTTGCGCACTGGAGCGTCCCGGCGGAGGAGCTCGCGCGGCACCTGCCCGCGGGGCTCGAGCTGGATCTCTTCGACGGGCGCGCGTGGATCGCCGTCGTGCCGTTCCGCATGAGCGGCATCCGCCTGCGCGGCCTGCCGGCCGTTCCCGGCCTCTCGCGCTTCCCCGAGCTCAACGTGCGCACCTACGTCCGCTGCCAGGGCCGCCCGGGCGTCTACTTCTTCAGCCTCGACGCCGCCAGCGCGCCCGCCGTCGCCGTCGCGCGCCGCTGGTTCCACCTGCCGTACTTCAACGCCCGCATGAGCTGCGACGAGGTCGCGCCCGACGCGATCCGCTACAAGAGCGAGCGCACGCACTCCGGGGCGCGCCCCGCGGAGCTGCGCGGCGACTACGGCGCGACGGAGCCCTCCCGCGTCTACCCCGCGGGCTCGCTCGAGCACTGGCTGACCGAGCGCTACGCGCTGTTCGCGGACGCCCCCGACGGCTCGATCCGCCGCGGGGACATCCACCACGGGCCCTGGGAGCTCGCGCCCGCCTGGGCGACCTTCGCGCGGAACACGATGACGGGCCCGCTGGACCTCGAGCTGCCCGACGAGCCGCCGCTGCTGCACTTCTCGCGCCTTCAACGGGTTGTCATTTGGGCCCCGCGGAGGCTGGGCCTACGCTAGCTGGCTCTGCGCGGACCCCGTCCGACGCCCCCCAAGCCCATGAAGAAGCTCCTCCTCATCCTTGCCGTCCTCGGCGTCGCCGGATTCCTCGCCTGGAAGTACCTCCCGGGTCTGCGCACCAAGGTCGGCTCGACCGTCGAGGAATACGGCGGCTGGACCGACGACGCGCGCCGCGAGGACCCGGTCGGGTTCCTCGAGTACGCGCAGGAGAAGATGGGCCAGGACCTGGCCGCGTTCCAGCAGGCCAAGAAGGACCTCGCGACGGCGAGCCAGCGCGCGCAGGAGGAGCTCGCGAAGACCGAGGACCTGCTCGCTTCCGCCGAGCGCCACAGCTACGAGTTCCGCGGCGCGTTCCAGTCCGCCGAGTCCTCGGCCGCGTTCCCCGTGGCGATCGCCGGCGCGCAGTACGAGCGCGACGAGATGATCTCCCAGGTGCGCGTCCTCTTGCTGCAGCGCGACAACTACACCGACGTCGCCGCGAACTATCGCAAGGTGATCGGTTCGGTCGACGAGCGCCAGAACGACCTCGACAAGCGCATCCTCGACACCAAGACCCAGCTGACGAACCTCGAGATGCAGAAGGAGCTCGTGCGCATCCAGAAGCTGACCGAGGAGACCGACGACCTGATGGCCAAGGTGCAGGCGCTGCTCGGCGAGAACTCCGAGGTGCTGCAGGAGCTCGACTCGCCCGTGCGGACCGTGGAGGAGCTCCTGAACACCAAGGGTAAGGGCACCCCCGTGGCGAATTCCGGCGACGGCGATGCGGACGTGATGGCGTTCCTCAAGGGCACGTGATGGACACGTCGACCCCGAACTTCTGGCCGCTCGCGCTGGGCGCGGCGGGGCTGCTCTTCTTCGTGCTCGCCGCGAGCTCGCTGTTCTTCGGCAAGCCCGGCAAGACCAAGCGCAACCTCGGCTGCGGCTTCGCGCTGATGGCGGCCGCGGTGTGGACGCTCGGGTTGTGGCAGATCACCGACCTGTTCTCCGCGCTGCGGCTGGCCGCCGGCCTCGCGCTCCTGCTCGGCGTCGTCGACGCGCTGAAGCGCGACGAGCCCAGCGCCGTCCGCGCCGGCGCGTTCCTGATCGCCGGCATCCTGCTGGCCGGTCCGGTCGTGTACTCGCTGGTCGTCCGCGCCGCGCCCACCGAAGAGAACCGTCGCCGCGGCGAGGCCGTGCAGCAGGCCGAGGGCGTGCGCGACCAGCTCGCGCAGCTCGAGGGGCACCTCGAGGATCTGCGCCAGCAGCGCACGCGCGTGCGCTCCGACATCGCCGCCCTCGGGCACGCGTCCTTCGACGAGCTGCGCGCCGACCCGCGCGGTCTGCCGCTGCTCCAGGAGCTGGCGCAGATCGACGACCTCATCGACCAGACCGAGCGGGGCGTCGCGGACCTGCGCGCCGCGCTCGCCGAGGCCGAGCCGGTGGACGCGATCCCCGCCTACGAGCGCGAGGCCGTGCGGACCGTCGAGGAGCTGGCGGCCGAGGAAGAGCTGCGCGACCTGTTCGAGAACGAGTTCCCGGACTGAACGCGCACTCTCGTGCGAAGATTCCGGGAATGCGTGTGACGCTGCTCCACGCTCCGGCAAGCACGCTGCCGGTCGAAGTCGGCGACGCGCCGGGCCCGGTCGTGGAGCTCGCGCTGGCGCCGTGACGCGCTCTACGGCGTGATCACGAAGCGCACGGCGTCCGAGAGGTTGTCGTTGAAGCCGTCCATCAGGCCCGGGTCGCGCTGGCGGTACTGGGCGAAGACCGACTGGCCGGCGGTCAGGGCGGGGTCGACTCCGGACTGGATGCGGTTGTTGAAGTTGCGCGACGCGCGGCCGACGCAGGTCCCGGCGCCGGTGTTCTTCGCGAACTTAGGGGGCAGGAAGCGCGTGATCGGGGCCTTCACGCACAGCTTGCCGCCGTGGAAGTTCAGGTTGGCCTTCTGGAAGCTGTAGAGCATGAAGCCCGCTTCGGTGGCGACGAGGTCCTCGGCCACGATCGCGAACGGCGACGTGCTCGACGTGCTCGGGACGCCGTCGAAGCTCAGGAACGGCACGCAGCCGAGCGAGCTGGTCTTGCCCGTGCAGTACTTCGCGATCGCGGGCGTCCCGAACGTGACGCCGATGTTGTCGAGGCGCACGTCGAAGTCGGTGAAGCCGAAGAAGAAGCCCGGCTCGAGCGTCGTGAAGGCCACCTCGTCGACTCCGGCGAGCACGTCGGTGAACGTGCGGCCCGGGGGCAGCATCGGGCTGCCGAACATGTCCTCCGCGCCGTAGCCGCCCCAGCCGGCGGGCAGCGCCGTGGCCGAGGTGTCGGCGATCGTGACGGAGAACGTCGTCCAGCTGCCGTGCTGCGAGGCCGAGATGTCGGCGAACTTGAACCACACCGAGACCCACGGGAAGCCGCCCGGCGGGTTGTCGAGGTCGCGCAGCTCCACGAGCCACGGCCGCGAGACCGGCGAGCCGAAGAAGCTGATGTCCTGCACGCGCACGTCGATCCGGATCGTGACCGTGCCGTCCTGCGTGTAGTCGACGACGAACTCCGGGTCCGTGCTGTTTCTGAACGTGATCCCGAAGTCGTTGAACACCGTGCGCATGTTCGCGGTCGGGTTGCCGCCGGTGCTCTCGACGGTCGTCGCGCCGCCCGGACCGCCCGGCCCGACCCAGCCGTCGGCACCGGAGTCGAACGTGGTCAGCGTGTCCGCGCTCGCGGCCCCGGAGAGCACGAAGGCGACGAGCAGGGGGCGGACGAGGCGCGGGAGGCGTGCGGGTTCCATGTTCGGATTCCTTCGGTGCGGGAGGTCGAGAGGCGGGCGGGGAGGGCGGGGATCCCCCCGAACGTACACGCGCGGGGCCGCGCGCGGCACCCCCGCCGTCCGCGAGGGGTGCAGCGAGCTTGTCGCGCGGTGGGGGGGGCCGCGTGCTATGTATGGCGCGATGCGTCGGCCCGAGCTGACAGGGAACTCCGAGAACGTTCGCGGCGGCGGTGCCGCGCTCGCGGCTGCGCTGCTCTTCCTGGCCGGCTCCTCCGCGTGTCGGCCGCAGGAGGGCCCGAGCTCGGCCGCTTCCGACACCGTGCCGGCGGCGGCCGCCGAGGACCCCGTTCTTTCGATCGGCGC
>CAYGPA010000234.1:0-8441 GCA_964351535.1 uncultured Planctomycetaceae bacterium | reverse complement strand
CGTCCGCGCGCGGGCGCCACCGGCGCGCGGTCGGCGTACGCGATGCGCCCGCGCAGCACCGTCGTCTCCGGCCAGCCGAAGAGCTCGCGGCCCTCGTAGGGGCTGTAGCCGGCGCGGCTCTCCAGCCACTCGAGGGGCAGCGGCCCGCGCTCGTCGGGATCGACCACGACGCAGTCGCCGTCGGCGCCGGGGACGAGGCGGCCCTTGCGGGCGATGCCGTAGACGTCGGCGGGCCCCGTGCACGTCACGCGCACGACGTCCGCGAGCGTCAGCCAGCCGTCCTGCACCGCGGTCAACAAGAGCCCCAGGATCGTCTGCACGCCGGGGATGCCCGACGGCGACTCGGGGTAGGGCCGCGCCTTCTCCTCCAGCGTGTGCGGCGCGTGGTCGCTGCCGATGCACGCGATCGTGCCGTCGGCCAGCGCCTCGCGCAGCGCGTCGCGGTGGCGGCGGTCGCGCACGGGCGGGTTCATCTGCGCGCGGCTGCCGAAGCGCTCGTAGCAGTCGGGGGCCTCCAGGAAGAGGTGGTTGGGCGTCACCTCGCACGTGACGAGCTCGCCGAGGTCGCGCTCGCGCACGAGCGCGACCTCCTCGGCGGTCGAGAGGTGCAGCACGTGCACGCGTCGCCGCGTCCGCTCGACCAGGTCGAGCAGGCGGCGCGTCGAGCGCACGGCGGTCTCGACGTCGCGGACGTCGGGATGCTGCTCGACGCGCGCGTCGGGGCCGAGCGCGGCGTAGCGCTCGCGCAGCCGCGGCTCGTCCTCGGAGTGCACCGCGACGCGGCGCTCGCCCGAGCGCAGCACCCGCTCGATCGTCGGGTCGTCGGCCACGAGCAGGTTGCCGGTGGAGGAGCCCATGAAGACCTTCACGCCGGCGCAGCCGGGCAGGCGCTCCCAGTCGCCGAGCCGGTCGGCGTTCTCCTCGGTGGCGCCCAGGAAGAACGCGTGGTCCGCGGCCGCGCGGCCCGCTGCGCGCGCGAGCTTGTCGGAGAGTCGCTCCGGATCCGTGGTCGACGGCCGCGTGTTGGGCATCTCCATGAACGACGTCACGCCGCCCGCGATCGCGGCGCGCGCGCCGCTCTCCAGGTCCTCCTTGTGCTCGAGCCCGGGCTCGCGGAAGTGGACCTGCGGGTCGATCAACCCCGGGAGGACGAGGCGCCCCGCGGCGTCGAGCACCGGAACCTCCGCCGGCGGCCGCAGGTCGCGGCCGGCCGCACGCACGCGGCCCGCCTCGATCCAGACGTCGCCGGGCCGCGCTCCGCGCTCGTCCACCAGGGTTCCGCCCCGGACCCAGAGGTCCCCGCCGCGCTCCGCGTTCTGCTCCATGCCGCTCATGGTAGGCGATGGCCGGCTGTGGATAATGCGCGCGCCGATGGTCTTCAGCTCGCCGGTCTTCCTGTTCCTGTTCCTGCCCCTGACACTGCTCGCGTACTTCGCGCTGCGGACCGAGTTCCGGAACGTCGTGCTGCTCTGCGCGAGCCTGCTGTTCTACGCCTGGGGCGAGACCTACCTGGTCCTGCTCATGCTGGTCTCGATCGGGGCCAACTGGGGCCTCGGCCTGCGGGTCGCCAGGAGCTCCGGGGCCCGCCGGAAGGCCTGGGTGACCGTCGGGGTGGTCTTCAACCTCGGCCTGCTCGTGGCGTTCAAGTACGCCGAGTGGCTGTGGCTCGCGGGGGGGCAGCTCCTGGCCTCGGCCGGCCTGCTCGAAGGACCCCCGCAGCGCCTGGGGTCGCTCTTCGAGCCCGGACCGCTGCGCGACGTGCTGGTGACGGCCGAGGGCGGGATCCGCCTGCCGATCGGCGTCTCCTTCTTCACCTTCCAGGCCCTCTCGTACGTCGTGGACGTCTACCGCCGCGACGTCGAGCCGCAGCGCAGTCTGACGAACTTCGCCGTCTACCTGTCGCTCTTCCCGCAGCTCATCGCCGGGCCCATCGTGCGCTACCACGACGTCGCCAAGCAGGTCGTCGAGCGCCACGTCACCCTCGCGACGTTCTCCCACGGCGTCCAGCGCTTCGTGCTGGGACTCGGGAAGAAGATGCTCGTCGCCAACACGGTCGCGCAGGTCGCCGACAGCGTGTTCGCCGTGCCCGCCGCGGAGCTGACGCCGGGCCTCGCCTGGGTCGGGATCCTCGCGTACACGCTGCAGATCTACTTCGACTTCTCGGGCTACTCGGACATGGCCATCGGCCTCGGGCACATGTTCGGGTTCACGTTCCTCGAGAACTTCCGGCATCCGTACATCGCGCGCTCGATCACGGAGTTCTGGAGGCGCTGGCACATCTCGCTCTCGACCTGGTTCCGCGACTACCTCTACATCCCGCTCGGCGGCAACCGCGTCGGCGCGGGGCGCACGTACTTCAACCTGGTGCTCGTCTTCTTCCTCTGCGGCCTGTGGCACGGGGCCAGCTTCGCCTTCGCCGTGTGGGGGCTCTACCACGGGCTGTTCCTCGTGATCGAGCGCGTCGGCGTCAAGGCCTGGCTCGACCGGCGCCCCGCGGCCCTGCGGCACGTCTACGTGCTGTTGACCGTGATGGTGGGCTGGGTCTTCTTCCGCGCCGAGACGCTCGGAGGAGCGCTCTCCTACCTCGGCGCCATGTTCGGGCTGCAGTCCGGCGACGCGAGCCTGCACCCGATCGAGCTGTACGCCGGGCCGACCTTCGTCGCCGCCGTGCTCTGCGGGTGCATCGGCGCCACCCCGTGGTTCGTGCGCGCGCAGCGGTGGTTCACCCGAACTCCGCGCGGTGCGGCGCGCACCGCGGTCGAGCTGGGCGGCTTCCTGGCCCTGGTCGTGATCCTCCTCGTCTCCGCCTTCGAGCTCTCGGCGGGGGTCTACAACCCGTTCATCTACTTCCGTTTCTGATGGAGTCGCCGCACACGCAGAGCTCGCCCGGAGGCGAGCACTCCAGGGCCTACCACCTGGCGGTCGCGCTGACCTTCTGCGCGGTGATCTTCGCGCCCTGGCTCGACCCTCGACCCGTGTCCGAGCGCAGCCCGGAGCTGGCGGAGAAGCGTCCCGCCGCGCCGCCGCCGGAGTTCTCGCTCGACGTCGCCGGCCTGAACGCGTTCCCGCGCGCGATGGAGGACCACTTCGACGACACGTTCGGCTTCCGCGACTGGTTCCTGCGCGGGCACTCCATCGTCCACCTGTTCGGCTTCGGAGCGACGCCGACGCCCAGCGTGCTGGTCGGCAAGGAAGGCTGGCTCTTCTTCACGGGGGCCTCGACGATCGAGGACTACCGCGGGCTCGAATCCTTCACGCCGGAGCTGCTCGCAGGCTGGCAGAAGATGCTCGAGCAGCGCCGGGACGTTCTCGCCGGGCACGGCGCGCACTACGTGTTCGTGCTCGTCCCGAACAAGGAGGAGATGTACCCCGAGCACATGCCCGACCACCTCGTGCAGCTCGGCGAGCGCCGCATCGACCAGTTCGTCGAGCACATGCGCGCCCACTCCGATCTCGACCTGCTGGACCTGCGCGACGCGTTCCGCGCGGCGCGCGCCGGCGAGGACCCCGAGCTGCCGCTCTACGTGAAGCTCGGCACCCACTGGAACGGACCGGGGTCGGTCGTCGCCGCCCGAGCCATCGTCGAGCACGTCGCGCAGCGCCATCCGGAGCTGACGCCGGTCCCCGAGGACGAGCTCGTCCGGCTCGAGATGCCCACCCACGGCGATTCATGGGGCACCTCGATGTACATCGACGACCTGCTGCCGCAGCGCATCGTCTCCTTCCGCCCGCCGGAGGGCAGCGTCGAGATGATCGTCGAGCAAGGCCGGAGTCTGGGCAGCGACCACGTCCTGCGCGGCCCCGATCCGGAGCTGCCGCGGGCGGTCCTCGTGCACGACTCCTTCGGGCCGTACCTGTGGCCGCTGCTCGCGTGGAGCTTCTCCGAGCTGCACTGTCTCTGGCGCGGTCCCTTCCCCTACGAGGAGGTGCGTGCCGCCCGGCCGGACATCGTGATCGAGGAGCGCGTCCAGCGTTCGCTGATCCAGTTCAAGCCCCAGCCGCTGCCGGCGCAGGACCACGAGAGCGCCTTCCTGGCCGCCGGGCCCCCGCTGCTCGAGCTGGAGTTCCCCGCGGCCGACGGCAGCGTCGAGGCGCGTGGAAACCTGGAGCGCGCGCCGTCGACGGCCGCGGGCCGAGAGGGCCTCGAGATCACCGCGAACAGCCGCCGCGACCTCCTGGCGCTGCCCGCGGTCGACGCGGGCGAGGGCGGACGGCTCGTGCTGCGCGTGGAGTACTGGAGCTCCGGACCCGGGCGTCTGGGCGTCTTCCACGCGGAAGGGGACGAGGAGCGCCCCGCGCTCAGCAGCGGCTCGCGGATCGACCTGAAGCGCGGTCCCGGCGCGGTCCACGTCGCGTTCGACGTACCCGCCGGCGTGCGCCGTGTCTTCCTGCGCCCGCCCGCGCGGCCGGCCTCGCTGGTGCTTCGGCGCCTCGAGTTGCGCCGCGCCGCACCCTGACGACGGCGGAGCGCACCGCGCGTCCTCAGCCCGCGACGCACTTCGCGAAGCCCGCCTCGAGCTCCGCGCGCACGAGGTCGCGGCCGATGAAGACGACGACGGACTCCTCCGGCGGATCGCCTGTGCCGGGTCCGAGCTCGAGGTACTGGTACACGCCCTGGACGACGACCGGCGGAGCCGACTGCGGGCAGCGCAGGATGCCCTTGACGCGCATCAGCTCCCACGTGCGGCGCGCGCAGGCGAACTGCAGCCACATCTTCAGCGCGTGCAGGTCCACGGGCTCGCGCGTCTTCAGGACCACGGTGCCGACGCCGCACGTATGGGGCGCGCCTTCCGCGGAGGCCGCGGGGCGCTCGACCTGCGCAGGGCGCTGCGCGAGGAGCGTGTCGAGGTCGACCTCGGCGCGCACCGCGGCCACGAGCGGCGCGTGGGCGTTCGCGGCGCGCACGGCGGTCTCGGCGGCCTGCCTGCCGGCGTCGTCGACGCGGTCGACGTGGTTCAGCACGACGACGTCGGCGTAGGCGACCTGCTCGGCCGCCTCGGGGTGCTCGGCGATCTGCCCGGCGATGTGCGCGGCGTGCGCCAGCGTGACGACGCCCTCGACGCGCAGCTCGGCGGCGAGCTCGGGGTCGATCTTCAGCGTCTGGACGGCGGGGCCCGGGGAGGCCAGGCCGGAGGCCTCGATGACCACGCGCTCGAACGGGGCCGCGCGGAACAGGCGCCGCCGGCGGCGCTTCAGGAGCCCGCGCAGGGTCGCGCTGAGGTCGCCGCGCACCGTGCAGCAGATGCAGCCGTTGGCGAGCTCGATCACCTCCTCGTCGCGGCGCACGACGAGCTTGCCGTCGATCGGCGCCTCGCCGAACTCGTTGACGATCACCGCGGTCCGCGCGCCGCCCTCCGCCGACAGCAGCCGGTTCAGCAGCGTCGTCTTGCCGCTGCCGAGGAATCCGGCGAGCAGCAGGACCGGCACCGGCTCCGCGTCGGACACGCTCAGAGCCCCGCCCGCAGGTCGAAGACGATCGGCAGGTGGTCGGAGGCCTGCTGCGCGAGCTTCATGCGGCTGCGGTGGGCCCCGTCGATGCGCAGCGCGCCGCGCACGAAGACCTTGTCGAGCGCGCGCAGCGGCGCCGAGGCGGGGAAGGTCAGGTGCGGCCGTCGCGGGCCCTCGAAGCCCTCCGGCGTCAGCACCCGCGGTCCGAGCTGGTTGAAGACGTCGTTCAGGTCGCCGCCGACGACGAGGCCCGCGTCGTGGGGCGGGTGGTGGCGCGAGAGCCACGCCAGGATCCGTCGGACCTGGGCGCGGCGCTCGAGGCCGCTGAGCCCGAGGTGCACGTTGAAGAGCCACAGGCGCGCCTGGCGTCGGCCCTCCTTGACCGTCAGCCGCGCGTGCAGCGCCCCGCGCTTCTTCTTCATCGGGATCGTGAGGCTGAGGTTCTCCCAGCGGTCGATCGGCCAGCGGCTGAGCACGGCGTTGCCGTAGTGTCCTTCGCGGAGCTTGACGTTCGGCGCGTAGCAGCGATAGGGGAGCCCCAGCGCGTCCCCGATCAGGTCGACCTGGCGATCGCGGCGCGAGCGCGGGACGCCGTCGTCCACCTCCTGGAGGAACACGAGGTCTCCGGCGCAGTGCTCCAGCACGTCGATGACGCGCTGCGGCCGGTACAGCCGGTCGAGGCCGCCGATGCCCTTGTGGATGTTGTAGGAGACGAGGCGGACGGGGATTCCGGGTCCGGAGTCCAGGCGCGAGCGCTCCCCTCCGTGGCCGTCGGAGCGGACCGTCGCGCGGGGGTGGGGCGGAACGTGGTCGTTCACTCGAGGCGCGGGAGTCGATGCCATGAAGTCGTGCGCGGAGGACGGCTCCGGCGCCGAGCGCGGTCATTCTGGACCCTGGAGCGCGTCGGTTGAAGGGGCTGCTCCGGGAGTCGCTCCGTCCTCGAACATCGAGGGGGTGTGCGCCCGCGGCCGGCGGGGAACCCGGGGCTCGGCGCCCGCGCGAAATGCGAGGCCCAGGCGCCTGCACGTCACCTCGAACAGGCGCTCGATCGCGTCCCAGCGCGGGCCGCCGCCGACCATGCGCCGCCCGAACTCGGCCACGTTGCGGCGTCCGCCGCGCAGGTCCTCGACGGCGTGCAGGACCTTGGCCACGCGGCCCGGGCGCACGGCGGTCAGGCGCTCGACGAAGACGGGCTCGACCTCGGCCGGCAGGCGCAGGAGGACCAGGAAGGCCGAGCGCGCGCCGGCCTCGTGCGCGGCCGAGAGAATGGCGGGGACGTCGGAGTCGTTCAGTCCGGGGATCAGCGGCGCGAGCGCCACGCCGACCGACAGACCGGCCTCGGACAGCGCGCGGACGGTCGCGAAGCGCGTCGCCGGGGCGGGGGCCCAGGGCTCGATCGCGCGCCCGAGGTCGTCGTCGGCGAACGGGATGCTGACGTACACCTCGACGCCCGCGGCGCGGTGCAGCTTCGTGAGCAGGTCGACGTCCCGGCGCACCAGCGCGCCCTTGGTGATGATGCCGACGGGGTTGCGGAACTCGAGCGCGACCTCCAGGCAGGCGCGCGTGATCCCGTAGGACGCCTCGAGGGGCTGGTAGCAGTCGGTGACCCCCGAGAACGCGACGCTCTCGCCGCGCCAGGAGCGCCTGGCGAAGGCCGCGCGCAGCAGGTCCGGGGCGTTGCGCTTGACGACGATCTTCGTGTCGAAGTCGGTGCCCGCGCCGTAGCCGAGCCATTGATGGGTGGGGCGCGCGTAGCAGTAGGCGCAGGCGTGCTGGCAGCCGCGGTAGGGGTTCAGGCTCCACGTGAAGGGCACGTCGGGGCTGTCGTTCCTGGAGAGGATCGACTGCGCGTCCTCCTCGAACACCTCGAGCTGCGCGGGGGGCGGCTCCCCGAGCCACTCGACCTCGGTCGAGGACCACGGGTTCGGCGGGTTCGAGACCCGACGCGGCTTCGCGGGAGCGCTCACGTGCATCACCCTACCGACACCGCCGGCGCGAGCCAGAGGACCTCCACCGGTTCCGCGGCGAGCGGCTTCGATCCCTGTCGAAGTGTGTCGTTTCGGCTGCGTGCTCATGAGTATTCCGGGCTAGACTACGCCCATCGGGGTGACGGGGAAGGCACTGCCAAGACCTCCACGAACCAAGAGGAGCTGCTCCATGCAGGCCATCCATCCCGAACGTTCTTCGCTTCGTCTCCCGGCAGCCGTCGCCGGAATGCTGCTGCTGTGCGCCACGGCCGGCGCGCACAACCGGGTCGACAGCCCCAACGGCGGGGAAGTGCTCTACGCCGGCTCGACGGTGACGATCGAGTGGCACGTCACGATTCCCCACCAGCTGATCGACTGGAACATCTCCTACTCGACCACCGGCGTGAACGGGACGTACATCCCGATCGCCTCCAGCATCCCCGCCGGCGACCCGAACCCCGACGTCCCGCACTACTTCGACTGGGTCGTGCCGGACACGCCGTCGAACCAGGTGCGCGTGCGCGTGGAGATGAACAACGTCGGCACGGACTACTTCGACGAGAGCGACGCCGACCTGGCGATCCTGCCCGCGGCGGCGACGGGGTACTGCACGGGCAAGATGAACTCGCTCGGGTGCGTGCCCTTCCTCACGTACGAGGGCGCGCCCAGCACGAGCTCGACGCTGCCCTTCCGCCTCGTGGCCCGCGACGTCGTGCCGGGGCAGAACGGCTTCCTGATCTACGGCCTCGCGGGCAAGTCCGGGCTGCCGTTCCACAACGGCACGCTGTGCGTGAAGACGCCGTTCACGCGGCAGTTCCCCGTCAAGGCCGCCAGCAGCAACGGCGCTCCGCCCTGCGCCGGGCGCTACCAGACGGACTTCAACAAGCGCGTCCAGAGCGGGGTCGACCCGAACCTGTCGGTGGGAGCGACCGTGCACGCGCAGTGGTTCTCGCGCGATCCCGGCGTCGACGCGTTCAACGACGGGCTGACCGACGGCATGCGCTTCGTCATCCAGCCCTGACGACC
>CAYGPA010000233.1:0-8461 GCA_964351535.1 uncultured Planctomycetaceae bacterium | reverse complement strand
CCTCGCGCGTGTAGCGCTGGAGCAGGTTCCAGATCACGTAGGACGGCGTGGCGCCCGTGAAGCTGGGCGTGCCCTGCGGCGCGCCGTCGTACTGCTGCGACGGGTAGTACCAGAGGGTCGTCGTCTGTAGCTTGAGCTTGGGCTTCGGACCGGGCCGCATGGTCGGCCGAGAGTAGCCCATCCGCCCGGCCCGGCCCACCGCCGCGACCGCCCCGTCCAGCACTCCGCAAAGCACCGCCCGACCCCCATGCCCCGCGAGTCCTTCCGCCTGCCCGTCGACGAGGGGCAGAACACCTACGTCTCCGCCGTGCTGGACCTGCCGGAGGAGCCGCGCGACGCCGTCGTGCTCCTGGCCCACGGCGCCGGAGCCCCACTCGACTCGACCTTCATGCGCTACGTGGCCCGCGACCTCTGCGCGCGCGGCCTGACCGTGATGCGCTTCCACTACCCGTACATGGAGCGGCGCGTCCGCGAGGGCCGCACGCGCCCCCCCGACCGCAAGCCGGTCCTCGAGGCCGCGCACGCGAACGCCACGGCCTACGTGCGGGAGCGCTTCCCGAAGCACCGCCTCGTGCTGGCCGGCAAGTCGCTCGGCGGGCGCATCGGAACCCTGCTCGCCGCGAAGGGCGAGGACTGCGCGGGGCTCGTCCTCTTCGGCTACCCCCTGCACCCGCCGCGCAGGCCCGACAGGCTGCGCAAGGAGCACTTCCCCGCGATCCCCCAGCCCGCGCTCTTCCTGCAGGGCACGCGCGATCCGCTGTGCGACCTCGACCTCCTGAAGGAGGCCCTCGCGACCTTCGGGGGCGTCGCGACGCTGAGGATCATCGAGGGCGGCGACCATTCGTTCGAAGTCCTCAAGCGCTCCGGCCGCACGACCGAGGAGGCCTGGAGCGAGCTCGGCGAGCACGTGGACGCCTGGCTCCAGGCGTCTCTCGGCGTCTGACGGCCCGAATCCGCGACCGCATCAAGATCCGCGAGCCGGACGGGCGATCCAGGACGAGGTGCACCCCCCGCGCCGCCTCCGATGAAAGCGTCCTCCCCGCACGCTCGCCGCAAGGCGGGCCCCGCCCCCGGTCCGCTGGCGACGGCCTCGGCCTTCGACCAGGAGGAGCTCGACGCCCTGCGCCAGCGCTGGCGGTCGGTCCAGGAGAACGGCGAGACGCGGCGCGAGACGATGCTGCGCCGGCTCGAGAGCCGCCGCGAGTCCGTGGCCCAGCCCGCGCACGAGCCGCTGGACCTGCGCGGGCTCTCGCTGATCGGTGTGGACCTCGCCGGCCTGGACCTGTCGGACTGCGACCTCTCGGGCGCGGACCTGTCGCGGGCCGATCTCGAGCGCGCGACGCTGTTCCGCGCCGCGCTGCGCGGTGCGACCCTGTTCGAGACCAACCTGGAGCGCGCCGAGCTCTCCGGGGCGGACCTCTCCGGCGCCAACCTGCAGGGCATCCGCGCCTCGGGCGCGGGCTTCGGCGAGGCCCTCATGCGCGAGGCCTCGCTGTTCCAGGCCGACCTGCGCGACGCGACGCTGACCAGCGCGGACCTGCGCGGCGCGGACCTGCGGATCGCCAAGCTGAGCGACACGCGCCTGCGCGCCTCGAACCTCGAGCAGGCCAACCTGACCCGCGCCGACCTGCGCCACGCGGACCTGACCGAGTGCCGGGTCGGCAAGGCGCACTGGGACCACGCCGACCTGCGCGGCGCCACGCTGGACGGGCTGACCGGCTACCGCAGCGCGTCGTGGATCGGCGTCGACATCCGCGAGACGGACTTCAGCGGAGCCTATCTCTGCCGCCGGCACGTCCTGGACGAGAACTACCTCGAGGAGTTCCGCAATCAGAGTCGCTGGTCGCGCTTGCTCTACTTCGTCTGGTGGGTGACGAGCGACTGCGGCCGCAGCTTCCTGCGCTGGAGCCTGCTGACCCTCGCGTTCGCGAGCGCCTTCGCCCTCGCCTACACGCACGCCGACGTCGACTACGGCGAGCACTACACGCCGCTGTCGCCCTTCTACTTCAGCGTGGTGACGCTGACGACGCTGGGCTACGGCGACTCCCTGCCGGCCTCGGCGGGAGCCCAGGTGCTCGCCATGGTCGAGGTCTTGCTCGGCTACGTGATGCTCGGAGGTCTCCTCAGCATCTTCAGCAACAAGATGGCGCGACGCGCCGAGTAGAGACGCGATGAAGCTCTTCCGCCGCAAGCGAGACCCCCTCCGCGAGCTGGACAAGATCCTGCGCGGAGCCGCGATCCCCCACTTCCCTCAGGCCACCATGCGGATCCTCGGGCGCATCCGCGACCCGGACTCGTCCATGGAGGAGGTGTCGGAGGCCCTGCGCTGGGAGCCGGGCCTCGTCGTGCGCCTGCTCGCCACCGTGAACTCCGCCGCCTTCGGCCCCGCGCAGGTGATCCAGGACGTCGGCCACGCGGCGTCGTACCTGGGCCGCGCGCAGATCGAGCAGATCGTCCTCGGCATGGCCGTTCGCGACGTGCTGCCGCACGGAGCCGCGCCGGGGTTCGTGGCGAAGCGCTACTGGCTGACGGCCGCGCGCCGCGCCACGCTGGCGCGCCTGCTCGCGGACCAGCTGCACCCGACCCAGGCCGCGGAGAGCTTCACCATCGGCCTGCTGCAGGACATGGCCGTGCCCGTCCTCGCGCACGCGCGACCCGACGACTACGGCCCGGTGCTGTGCGCCTGGCACGCCCATGCCGAGCCTTCGCTGGAAGAGCTCGAGCGCAGCACGTTCGGCTGGAGCCACGCGGAGGTCGGCGGCATGCTCGCGCACGCCTGGAAGCTGCCGGCCGCGCTCACCGACTCCATCGCCGGACACCACTCCGACGACCTCTCCGACCGCGAGCGGCTGCCCGCGGTGCGCCTCGTCTCGGTCCTGCGCGAGACCGAGCACCAGTACGGGATCGACGCGCTGCTCGACGTGGCCCACAGCGAGTACGGCCTGGCGCCCGAGCAGGTCGCCCGGTCGCTCAAGTCCGCGAACGAGATCGCCAACGAACTGGCGCACGATCTGGCCTGACCCGAGCGATCGAGTCCTGGAACTCTCGCGGCGGCCGCGGATGCGGTGATCCAGCGGAGCGGAGCGCTCGTTCCGGTACTAGCCCGCGGAAGGTTCCGGGCAGCGCACCCAGCCCGAGCCGGGTCGCGCGCTCGTCGAGGCCGCCGACTCGAGCGCGCCGCCGGAGAGGCGACGCGCCTCGGGCAGCTCGTCCGTCTGCAGCTCGTCGGGCGCGGCCTCGTCGGGCTCTTGCCCGGGGCACGGTCGACACGCGTCCGGGGTCTCCGCCGCGGGCGGGGCGCCGTACGCCTCGGTCGCGTGCAGGTAGGACTGCACCGACAGCCCCGTCCCGACGAGGATCAGGGTCACGAGGGCGATGAGGACGCGCAGGGACAAGGTCGAACTCCCGGTGGAGAGGACCGCCTCCGGCCGCTCCACGTTCTTCGAGGGTAAGGCACGGAGGCCGTGGACGAAACCCACCCCGCCGGATCGCCCTCAGCGGGGTGGAGCGGGCCGCGGCGGAGCGTGCCCCGGTCCCCGGAACGGCGCCCTGGGGCGTGGCGGGCCGCGCGCCTAAGCCATTGGCGCACAGGACCTTCCGAGGCAACCGGAACTCGCGCGCGGGGGCGTGCGCGACCGCACGCGCCCCGGGCCGGATCCGCGCCTCAGCGCTCCAGCCAGCGCTGCCAGGCCGCGAACTCGTAGTCCCGGCCCAGGAAGCCGCGCACGAGCTCGGCCGCGTCGCGCGCGCCGCCGGGCGCCAGCACGCTGCGCCGGTAGGCGTTCGCGACCTCGCGATCCATCGGGTCGCCCTTGAAGCGACCGAACAGGTCCTTCGAGATCACGTGCGACCACATGTACGTGTAGTAGAGCGCGGAGTAGCCGTTCAGGTGTCCGAAGGACGCCGGGAAGCAGGTCCCCGGCTCGAACGGGAAGCGGGTGACGCGCTCCTTCAGTTCGCGCAGCGTCCCGAGCAGGTCGAGCTCGCGCGGATCGCCCGCGTGGTAGGCGAGCGCGAGCAGCGCGTAGAACATCTGGTTGCAGACGTGCAGCCCCTTGCCGTACTCCTCGGCCGCGCGCATGCGCTGCACGAGCTCGGCCGGGATCGGCTCGTCGGTTTCGTAGTGGCGCGCGAAGCGCTGCAGCACGCCGGTCTCCCAGGCCCACTCCTCGTACATCTGGCTCGGCACCTCGACGAAGTCCCACTCCGTGGCGATCCCCGAGAACGCGAGGAAGCGCTGCCGGCCCGCGAAGAGGTGGTGCAGCAGGTGGCCGAACTCGTGGAAGAACGTGGTCACCTGGTCGTGCAGCAGGAGCCCCGGGTCGTCGCCCTCGGGCCGCGGCAGGTTGCACACGAGCGTCGCCTGCGGGATGCACTCCCCCAGCACGCCGGCACAGCCGTCGAACATCGCGGCGTGCTTGTACTTCCCCGCGCGCGGGTGCATGTCGAGGTGGAAGCGCGCCACGACCTCGCCGCCGTCGACGACGTCGTAGGACTCGACGTCCGGGTGCCACGTCTCGGCGGAGACGCTGCGGAACTCGACGCCGAACAGCGCGGCGCTGGTCGCCAGCACGCCGTCGCGCACGCGGTCGTAGGCGAAGTACGGGCGCACCGTCTGCGAGTCGAAGCCGTGCTTGCGGGCCTTCACGCGCTCGGTCACGTGGATCCGCTGCCAGTCGCGCACGACCTCGGCCGCGGGGTCCTCGCGGCGCAGCTCCTCGAGCAGCTCGTCGTACTCCGCCTGCATGCGCGGCGTGGCCAGCTCGACGACGCGCTCGAGGAACTCGCGCACGGCCTGCGTCGTCCTGGCCATCTTGTCCTCGGTCGCGTACCCGGCCCAGTCCTCGAAGCCGAGCAGTCCCGCCAGCTCGTGGCGGCGCGCGAGGATCTCCCCCAGGAGCTCCAGGTTGACCGGCGTGGCGCGCGTGACGTACTCGCGGTACAGCTGCTCGCGCAGGTCGTCGCGCCGGGAGTACGTCGCGAAGGGCACGTAGTCGGGTCCGTCGGTCGTGATCGTGACGGCGCCGCTCGCGTCCTCGGGGTGGGCGGCGACGTAGTCCTCCGGCAGGCCGGCCAGGCCGGCGCGGCCGTCCGCGATGCGGATCGAGCGCACGTCGTCGACGATGTTCTTGTCGAAGCGCTGGCCCAGCTCGACGAGCTGCTCGCGCAGCGCGCGGATGCGCTCGCGCGTCGGCTCGTCGCGGTCGACGCCGCTGCGCCGGAAGTCGCGCAGGCCGTGCTCGATCAGCCGGCGCTCCTCGGGCGAGGCCGCCTGCTCGGGGTCGAGCGCCGCCAGTCCCTCGTACAGCTCGCGGTCGAGCCCGAGCTCGGTCGCGAAGGCCGCCAGCACCTGCTCCTGCTCGCGCGCGGTGCGGCGCAGGTCCTCGGAGGAGTGCACGTTCGAGAGCAGCGACACCCAGCCCGTCACGCGGTTCAGCGGAACGCCGATCGCGTCGAAGGCCGCGACGGCCGCGGACACGCCGGCCTCGGGCGAGAGGTCGAGGAAGCGGCGCCGCGCGGCGCGCGCCTCCTCCAGCGCGGACGAGCAAGCGGCGGACAGATCGGCTGCGGTCTGGAACATCAGGACTCCTGGATCCGGGGGCACCGCGCGAGCCCGGGTGCCCTGCGGAGCGACGCGGGGCCGGCGGTGATTCAGGGCAGGCCCGAGCGGCGCGCGACCTCGCCGGGTCCGAACCCGGGTCGCCGTCCCTCGGCCCAGCGCAATCCATACCAGATCGACGCGCCGGGGCGCTGCGACCAAGTGCGAAGCTCCTCTTCCGCGTCGCGAAAGGAGGACCCGGAGAGCAGCCCGGAGGCCACCACGGCGTCGCGCGCGCCCTGCACGACTTCCCCGAGGCAGGCGACGAGGTCGGGCCACCCGCGCTGACCGAAGCAGCCGGCGAAGGGCAGCACCGTGGCCCGCACGGGGATCGCGCCGACCTCGTGCAGCAGCTCGGGCAGGCGCCGACCGACGCGCGCGTCGTTGCCGAGCCGCGCGTAGAGGTCCGCGTGCGCCCGCCAGCAAGCCTCGAAGGCCGGCGCGGGAGGCCACAGGTTCAGATCCTCGTGGTCGTCGTCGCACAGGACGAGGCGTCCGCCGGGGCGCAGCGCGCGCAGCATCGGGCGCAGGGCCGCGCGCGGGCCGGGCAGGTGCTCGAGGAGGAAGCGCGCGTGCGCGACATCGAAGGAACCGCGCTCCTGCTCGGTGCAGGGCAGCGCCGTCGCGTCTCCCGCGCGCAGCTCGACGCGCGACGCGAGCCCCGCGGCCGCGACCAGCGAGCGCGCGGCGGCGAGCGAACGCTCCTCGCGATCGATTCCCACGACGCGCCCCTCCTCGCCGACCTTCCGCGCGATCGCGACGGTCAGCTCGCCCGTCCCGCAGCCGACGTCGAGCACGCGCTGCCCCGGACGCAGGTCGAGCTCGACGAGCGCGCGTTCGTTCAGCAGCGCGTTCAGGCGCGAGAGCCGCCCCTGCTCACGGTCCGACGTGCCGTGCACGTAGCGAGGCTCGTCCGTCGCGCTCACGCGTGGCGGCGCGCGTACTCGAGCAACCGCGCGACCTGTTCGTGGAAGGCGTGGGTGCCGCCCGAGAGCGGCGACTTGAAGTAGCACGCGGTGTGCTCCATGGCGCCGGACTCGCCGTGCCGCGCGGAGAAGTCCGCCAGCCGCGCGAGGTCGAGCACCAGCGGCGCCGCCAGGGCCGAGTCGCTGCCCGACCACGTGAGCTGCAGGCTCATGCGCACGCCGAGGAAGCCCTCGAAGTGCACGAAGTCCCAGGCCGTCTTCCAGTCCTGCAGCGAGGGCACGTAGTCGATGCCGACCTTCGTGTGCAGCTCGGGATCGTCGAGCAGCGAGCGCAGCGCCTCGTCCTTGCTCTCGAGCTTCGCGCGCCGGTGCAGCGGATCCGCCAGCACCTCGCCGTCGCGGTTGCCGAGCATGTTGTAGCCCTGCCACGAGAGCACGCGCAGCGCGCGCGCGGTGAACATCGGCGCGAGCACCGTCTTCAAGAGCGTCTCGCCGGTCTTGCCGTCGTTGCCGCAGTGCGGCACGCCCTCGCGCTCGGCGAGCGCCCGCAGAGCCTCGGGCGTCGCGCCGAGGCTGGGCGTGAAGTTGACGAACGGGCGCCCCGAGCCCAGCGCGGCGTAGGCGTAGAGCGACGACGCGGGCGGCGCCTCGCCGGCGTCGAGCGCGGCCTCGAAGGCGTCGAGGTCGCGCCACTCCGTGCGCCGCTCGCGCCAGGCCTCGGTGCTGGCGAGGTTGCACACGACCACGCGGTCGACGCCGGTCTCCGCCTGGAACTCGTCCCAGTCCGCGCGCAGGCGCGCGATGCGCTCGCGCGGCGCGGCCGCCGAACGGTCCGCGGCCTGGGGGTCGAGGTCGGCGAAGCCCACGTCGGCGTCGTCGAGCACGCCGGGACGGATGCGTGCCTCGTAGGCCGCGGCGAACCCGGAGGCAGCCTCGATCAGCTCGCTGCGCAGCACGCCGTGGCGCGACAGCTCGCCGGCCGAACGGGTCAGCGCGCGGCGCGACACGTCGTGCCCGCCCAGCACGACGCTCTCGAGCGGGACGAGGTCCAGCGCGTCGAGCGGGGGCGCCTCGGTGCCGATGCCGGTCGGCTCGAGCAACCCCTCGCGCAGGGCGCCGAGCCCGTAGGCGACGCACGTCGCGACGGACCCGCGCGCACCGAGCAGCCAGAGGCCGACGCGCCGTTGGGAGGGGTTCGAGTTCACGAGGTGGGTGTGTGCGCCGCGGCGCGTTCGGATCAGCGGGGAGTCTCGGAGTCGGGGTCGGCGGACGTGCGGCGCGCGGCGAGCCAGCGCTCGACGACCGCGTCGTGCCGGCGCGGCCAGCCGCGCGTGGCGGCGACCGCGCGCTGCCGCAGGCGCCCGAGGGCCGCGCCTTCCGCGGCGCGGACCGCGTCCGGGGCGCCCGACGACGGCGGGCGGCGCGACATTGTGCGTTCCCCGCCGCGAGCCGGCACGCCTCCCGTGGGATCTCCCTCGTCCGCGTCCGCGCGGGCCGCCGATCCGGAGTCCGCCCCGCGTCCGGACGGGCTGGAGGTCCTCTCGCCGGCCTCCAGCGCGGTCTCGTCGATGTCGGCGCCCGTCGCGCCGGCACCGCCGGCCTGGGACGAGAGCGCGCGGAGCGCGTCGGAGAGCGCGCGGGCCTGCTCGCCATCGGTCGCGCGGGCCAGCCGCTGCTCGAGGTCGCGGCGCAGCTCGCGGCGCTGGACCCTCCCGCCGTCCGCGGCGTCCGCGAGCCTCCGACGCAGGTCGCTCTCGGCCTCGAGCTCGACGCCGGAGCGAGTCTCGTCCGCGGGGCCGCGTCCCGCGGCTTCGCTCCGGATCCGCACGAGGCGGAAGCCCCCGGGGCCCGCGGTGACGCGCACGCCCGACTCGACGACGCCCGCGAGCAGGGCTCCCGCGAGCAGCGGAACGGCGACGATCGCCGCGGTTCGCGG
>CAYGPA010000232.1:7012-8468 GCA_964351535.1 uncultured Planctomycetaceae bacterium | reverse complement strand
TACTTCGAGTTCGAGCAGGACAAGACCTTCTGGTACCTGACCGGCGTCGCGAGCCCCGACGCGGCGCTCGTGATGGACGTCGAGAGCGGCGAGGAGATCCTGTTCCTGCCCGCGCCGAGCGCCCGGCGCGAGCGCTGGGACGGCGAGCTCTGGGACGCGGGCGACGACTGGGTGCGGTCGCTCACGGGGATCGGGGACGTGCGTTCGAACGGCGAGCTCGTCGAGGCGATCCAGGAGCTCGCCGCGCAGCGCGACACGCTGTGGATCTCGCTGCACCCCGACGTCGCGCGCATGGACTGCTACGACCGCGCGCGGCCCCACGACCTGCACCGGGCCCGCGACCCGCTCGACGGCCGGCCGACCCGCGCCGAGACGCTGCGCGCGAAGCTCGAGGGGCTGACCGAGCGCACGGTGCTCGACATGTCGCGCACGCTGGCCGAGATGAGGCGCGTCAAGACGCCGGTCGAGGTCGCGGCCATGCGCCGCGCGGGCCGGGCCGGCGCTCTCGCGATGGTCGAGGGGATGCGCTCGACCGGCCCCGGAGTCGGGGAGTGGGAGCTGGACGCCCTGATGACGTACTTCCAGGTCCGGGCCGGCGCGACGGGGCCGGCGTACTACGCGATCGTCGCGTCCGGTCCGAACTCGTTGATCCTGCACTACAGCGAGTCGAGCCGCCGCGTGCGCGACGGCGACGTGGTCCTCGTCGACTTCGGCGCGGAGGTCGACCAGTACGCGACGGACATCACGCGCACCTGGCCGGCCGGCGGGGAGTTCAGCGAGCGCCAGGCAGAGCTCTACGACGCGGTTCTCGAGGCCCAGCAGGCGGGGATCGACGCGGTGCGGCCGGGAGCCACGATGGCGCAGGTCGCCGCGGCCTGCCAGGCGGTCTTTCGCGAGCGCGGCCTGGCTCACCTCGTGCGCCACGGCCCCTGCCACTACATCGGCCTCGAGGTCCACGACGTCGGGGCCTCCGACGCCCCGCTCGAGCCCGGCGTGTGCTTCACGGTCGAGCCGGGGCTGTACGAGGAAGCGACCGGCATCGGCATCCGGATCGAGGACGTGGTCGTCGTCACCCCGGAGGGCTGCGAGGTCCTGACCGCGGACGTCCCCAAGGAGCGCGAGGCCGTCGAGCGCCTGGTCGGAGAGTCCGGCGTCGTCGACTGGCTCGACCGCGGGGCGCGCTGACCCGGCGCTCGGGGTCCCCCCCGCGTGGGGGTCGCCCCCCGCTTGCGGGTCACCGGACCCGCCACTACCATCCCGGCCACGATGTCTACCGCGAGCGAGTACCAGGACCGGGCCAAAGCGACCCTTCGTCGGCTGGATCAGCTGAAGGAGAATCTTTGACTACGCCGCACTCGCAACCCGGCTGAAGGAGATCCTCGAGCTGCAGAGCTCGGCGGACTTCTGGAACGACCCCGAGAAGAGCCGCAAGATCGTCGACGAGATGAAGGCCGCG